>NZ_CAJCKD010000009.1:0-109578 GCF_903970855.1 Curtobacterium sp. ME12 | reverse complement strand
TGCTGGCCGTACTGGGACTGCTGGCCGTACGGGTTCTGGCCCTGCTGGCCGTACTGCGACTGCGGGCCGTACGGGCTCTGGGCCTGCGGCGTCTGCTGGCCGTACGGCAACTGCTGGCCGTACGGGTTCTGGCTCTGCTGGCCGTACTGGGACTGCTGGCCGTACTGGGACTGCTGGCCGTACGGGCTCTGGCTCTGCTGAGGCTGCTGTCCGTACGGCGACGTCTGCTGGCCGTAGCCGCCCTGCTGCGCGCCCGAGGAGTCGCCGGAGACGGCGGGGTACGGCGCGGTGTAGCGGTCGGTCGGGTGGTCCGTCGACGACGGGATCACGTCCGTGTTGTCCGGGGTCGTGTCGTTCTGGTTCTGGTTCGGGCGACGGGTCTCGTCCGGCTGGTCGGAGTCGTTCGGCATCGACGTGTTCCCTCTCGTGGCCGCTGCTGCGGCGTCCTCACTGGCGGCAGGCGGAGCCGCATCGTCCGGACGGCGGTCGTCGCCCTGCCCGCTGGGCGTGGTGTCGGTCATGCTGGACGTGCTCCCTTCAAGCTCGTGCAGTCTGTCGCAAGCACCTGAGCGGTCCTTCTGGCGACGCTGCGAGCCACCCCTGGCGATCTTATGCGTGCGCTGTACACGGTGGCCCGGTCCGCCGCGGGACGGACAGCTAGGTTGGGGTCCGTTCAGCGCGACACGTCGTCGCCCGCACGGGAGGGAACCACATGCGCCAGGCAGGACCGTGGCTGCGAGCCGCCGACGGAGCGATGCTGCTGGGATCGGACGGGGTCCCCGCACCGACGGTGTTCGCCGAGATGAGCGCCCTCGCGGCCAGCACCGGTGCGGTCAACCTGGGGCAGGGCTTCCCCGACGAGGACGGGCCGGCCGAGGTGCTCGAGGCCGCGGTGCAGGCGATCCGCGACGGCGTGAACCAGTACCCGCCGGGCCGGGGCACCTCCGACCTGCGGGCGGCGATCGCCGAGCACCAGCAGCGGTGGTACGGGCTCGCGGTGGACCCCGACCGCGAGGTCCTCGTCACCGCCGGGGCCACCGAGGGGCTGGCCGCGACGATCCTCGCGCTGGTCGAACCCGGCGACGAGGTGGTCACCTTCGAGCCGTTCTACGACGCCTACGGCGCGCTCATCCGGCTGGCCGGCGGCGTGCACGTCACGGTCCCGCTCACCGCGCCCGACTTCCTGCCCGACGAGCGCACGCTCCGCGCGGCCTTCACCGACCGCACCCGCGCCGTGCTCGTGAACACCCCGCACAACCCGACCGGCCGCGTCCTGCCCACCGAGGTACTGCAGACGATCGTCGACCTGGCCACCGAACGCGACGCGGTGATCATCACGGACGAGGTCTACGAGCACCTGACGTTCGACGTCCCGCACACGCCCGTCGCGACCCTGCCCGGCGCTGCCGAGCGGACGGTGTCGGTGTCGAGCGCCGGCAAGACCTTCAACACGACCGGGTGGAAGGTCGGCTGGCTCACCGCTCCCCCGGCGCTCGTCGACGCGATCACGACGGTCAAGCAGTACCTGACCTTCGTGAACGGTGCGCCCTTCCAACCGGCCGTCGCCGTGGGACTCCGGCTGCCCGACGCGGTCTTCACCACCATCGCCGCCGACCTGCGCGCGAAGCACGAACTGCTGGCCGACGGACTGACGGCGGCGGGCTTCGACGTGATGCGACCCGACGGCGGGTACTTCGTGCTCGCCGACGCCGCGCCGCTCGGGTACGACGACGCCCGTGCGTTCTGCCTCGATCTCCCCGCGTTGGCCGGTGTCGCGGGCGTGCCGGTCTCGGCGTTCGTCCGCCCGGACCGGGTCTCCGGCTACCGGTCCCTGGTGCGCTTCGCGTTCTGCAAGCGCCGGAGTGTCCTGGAGGACGCCGCCGCACGCCTGGCGACCCTCGGAGCGCGCCCCCGCGCCTGAGACGCGACCGCGTCGGGACGCGACCGACGTGTCAGGGCTGCCCCGGGCCTCCAGGCAGGGGGCGCAGTGCGACGTCGTACCGCCGCAGCGACAGCGACGGGTTCACCCGCCGGACGGCGTCGGTGACGGCGGTGTCGATCGTGGCGGTGAGCGTCGTCGGCGAGGCGCCGGCCGAGGCGACCGCGACGCCCGACGGGTCGAGGACGACCGAGCCGCCGACCCCGATCGGCGGCGTCTGGCCGACCCCGACGACCCAGACGGTGTTCTCGATCGCGCGAGCGGTGAGGAGCGTGCGCCAATGGTGCTCCTTGCCGGGACCGCGCACCCACTCCGCGGGGAGGACGACGACGTCGGCCGCTCCGGTCTCCGGAGCGGCGAGCCGTCTGGTGACCTCGGGGAAGCGCAGGTCGTAGCAGGTCTCGAGCCCGATGCGGACTCCGTGGAGCTCGAAGACCGGCAGCTGCTCCGGGTCGCCGGACGCGATGCGGTCCGACTCCCGCGAGCCGAAGGCGTCGTAGAGGTGGACCTTCCGGTACGTCGCTGCCAGGTCGCCCGACGGGAGCACCGCGACCAGGGTGTTCCGGAAGCGCTCCGGCGTGTCCGTCGACTCAGCGACCCCGACGACGAGGGCGATCCCGGTCTCGCGGGCGACGTCGCGGAGGCCCGAGACGAACGGACCCTCCAGGGGCTGCGCGGCCGCCACGAAACGATCGTCGATGTCGGCGGTGAAGTACGAGGTGTACTCCGGCGTGACGAGGAGGTCCGCGCCGCGGGCGGCCGCGTCGGCGGCGGCGGCGCGCACGGTGTCGAGGTTGGCGACTGGGTCGTCCACGGGGGCGAACTGCGCCGCCGCGATCGTGAGGGTGGCCATGGGGTGAGCGTACCCGGGGGCCTGCGGCGGGTCGTCTCGCGACCGGTCGTCTCGCGGTGGGTCGTCTCGCGGCGGGTCGTCTCGCGACCGGGGACACGAAGAAGGCCCCGGTCCTGTTGGACCGGGGCCTTCATGTGACGCTTGGTTGCGGGGGCAGGATTTGAACCTACGACCTCTGGGTTATGAGCCCAGCGAGCTACCGAACTGCTCCACCCCGCGGCACGTTTAGAAGCCTACACGGGGCCGTGGCGGGACACAAATCGAGTGCCCCGCCACGGTGTGTCAGTTGCCGTTCTCGGCTGCCGTGGCGGCCTCGATCGCGTCCTGGAGGCGCTGGTCGGCTTCCGCAGCAGCGACCAGGTCGTTGTCGGCGTAGGCCTCCTGACGGTCCTGCAGGGCTGCCTTGGCGTCGGCCAGGGCCTCCTGCAGGGCGTCGTTGTCGGTCGAGCCGGATCCCGTCGAGCCGCCGGTCGAGCCGGAGCCCGAGGAACCCGTGTCGGAACCGGACCCCGTGTCGGAGCCGGAACCGCTGTCGGAGCCGGAACCACTGCCGGAACCGGAACCGCTCGCGCCGGAGTCGCCGGCGGCGGCACCGGAGTCACCGCCGAACAGCGAGTTCAGGGCCTCGTCGAGGGTGTCCTCGAACGCGATCTTGTCGCCGAAGGCCACGAGGACCTTCTGCAGCAGCGGGTACGAACCACTCGAGGTCGACTGGACGTAGACGGGCTGCACGTAGAGGAACCCACCGCCGACCGGGAGCGTGAGCAGGTTGCCCTGCTTCACGGTCGAGTTGCCCCGCTTCAGGATGTTCAGCTCCTGCGACACGGTCGAGTCACCGTTGAACAGGCTCTGCACCTGCCCGGGGCCCGGGATGTTGTCGGTCTTCGGCATCGTCAACAGCGTGAGTTTCCCGTAGCCCGACGCCTTCTCGCCCTTGCCGGCTCCACCCGCGTCGGAGTTCACCGCCAGGTACCCGGTCAGCACGTTGCGGTTGTTCGCCCCGGCGGACTGCTGCGGGATGTAGGTCGTGTACAGCGAGTACGCCGTCCCCTGCCCCGGCACCTTCATCGTCAGGTAGTACGGGTCCTGCAGGTTCGCCCTGTTGGCGGTCGTCGTCGTCTGCGCGCCGAGCGCGTTCGTCGACGTCGCCGCGGTGTCGGCGTCACTGTCCGACGTCGCCGTGCTCGTCGGTTCCTGCGGGGTGTTCCACGCGTCGTCACCCGAGTAGAACGAGTTCGCGTTGGTCACGTGGTACGTGCCGAGGATCGAGCGCTGCACCTTGAACAGGTCGGTCGGGTACCGCACGTGGTCGAGGAGCTCGGCGCTCATGCTCGACACCGGCTTCATCGACGTCGGGAAGATCTTCTGCCAGGTCTTCAGGACCGGGTCCTTCGCGTCCCACGTGTACAGCGTCACCTTGCCCGTGTACGCGTCGACCGTGGCCTTCACCGAGTTCCGGATGTAGTTCACCTGGTCGGTGCGGTACGTCGAGGACTCGGCGCCGGCGATGCTGTCCGACAGGCTCTGGCTCTGCGAGTACGGGTACGCGTCGCTCGTGGTGTAGCCGTCCACCACCCACTGGATGCGGTGGTCGACGATCGCCGGGTAGGCGTCGCTGTCGACGGTCAGGTACGGCGCGGCCTTCTGCACGCGGGTGATCGGGTCGCGGTCGTAGAGGATCTGCGAGTCCTTGTTCACCGCGTTCGAGAGCAGGATCTGCTCCGACTGGAACTTCGCGGCGTAGACGAGCCGGTTGAAGAAGTTGCCGAGGCTCGGACCGCCGTCGCCGGCGTACGTGGTGGTCGCGTTGCCGCCGTTGTCGTCGTCGGAGCCGGACGGGTAGTCGAGTTCGACGTCCTTCGTACCCTTCGGGGCACCCACGATCGAGTAGGGCGGCGAGGTCTCACCGAAGTACACGCGCTGCTGGAAGTCGCCCAGCGCACCGTTCGACGGGATACCGGACTCGAGGAACACCGGCTTCCCGTCGCTCGCGCGCTGGTTGCCGTAGGCCGCGGTGACGCCGTAGCCGTGGGTGTAGACGAACGCCCGGTTGTACTGGGTGTTCGCAGCCGAGCTGAGGCCGTCGAGGTCGATGTCGCGCACGGCGATCACGGTGTCCTCGGTCTCGCCCTTGACGTCGTAGCGGTCGACGTCGAGCTCGTTCGGGAACTGGTAGTACTGCCGGTACTGCTGCAGCTGACTGAAGGTGTCGGAGACGATCTTCGGGTCGATGAGGCGGATGTTCGCCGTCGTCTGGGCGTCCTGCGCCAGGGCGCCCGAGCTCGCCTCGGTCGTGGCGTCGTAGTTCTGCTCCTCGACCCCGGCGACGCCGTAGGCGTCACGCGTGGCCTTGATGTTCCGCTCGATGTAGGCCGACTCGAAGGTGCGCTCCGAGGGCTTCACCTGCAGACGCTGGACGACCCACGGGTAGATGCCGCCGACGACGATCGCGGCGACGAGCAGCAGGCCCGTCCCGACGATCGAGATGCGCCAGCGACCGATGACCGCCGTGACGATGAAGAGCAGCGCGACGATCGCCGCGATGCCCGCCATGATCTCGCGGCCCGGGATCACCGCGTTGACGTCGGTGTACTGGGCACCGGTGATGAGCGAGTTCGACTTCGTCAGCGCCGCGTACTGGTCGAGCCAGAGGCTGACGGCCTGCAGCGCGACGTAGAGCGCCGCCGTGACCGCGAGCTGGATGCGCGCGGCACGGGAGATCCGGACCTCGCGCCCACCGAAGCGGAGCGCACCGTAGAGGTAGCTCGCGGCGAGCGCAGCGAGGCCGGCGATGAGGACGACGGCCGATGAGTAGGCCACGATCGAGCGCCAGAACGGCAGCTCGAACACGTAGAACCCGATGTCCAGTCCGAACTGCGGGTCGGTCTTGCCGAACGGCGTGCGGTTGAAGTACTCGAGGACCATGCTCCAGCGGCCCGCCGTCGAGAGCCCGGCGAAGATGCCGAGCACCACGGGGATGCCGATCATCACGGCGCGCCGCAACGGCTCGATGACCTGCTGGTAGCGGTCGAGCTGCGAGTTGAGCTTCGCGTACACCGGCCGGAACCGGAACGCGAGCGCGATGCTCACGAAGACCGGGACCGCCATGCCCAGGAAGCCCGCCAGGAACATCAGGGTCCCGGCGATCCACCGGGTCGTGAGGACCTGCTGGAACCCGAGCTGCGCGAACCACGCGTAGTCGGTGTACAGGCTGGCGAAGATGAAGAAGGCGATCACCAGTGCGGCCAGCACGATGATCGTGACCACGATGGGGACCCGCGGCGAACGCCGCCCCGAGGTGGACGAGGTTGTCGTCACTTGATGTGCTCCAGACGTGTCGGACCGGCGGGCCCGGCTCGCGGCGGGCCGTCAGTGACTCTGATCCTATGGGACCGGACCGAGCGTGAACCTGTACGGGGACTCAGGACCGGGTCAGGAACCGCAGCGGGCGAGCTTCGCGGTGCTCTTGCCGTCGGCGATCGTCTGCAGGTCGGTGACGGCCTGGTCGAGCGTGGAGACGCTGTAGACGTCGAGCCCGTCCGGTACGTGCCCGACGACCTCGTCGCAGTTGTCCGCGGGGGCGAGGAACACCGTGGCGCCAGCGTCCGCGGCGCCGTAGAGCTTCTGCCGGATCCCGCCGATGGGGCCGACCTCGCCGTCCGCCGTGATCGTGCCGGTGCCCGCGACGTGCTTGCCGCCGTTGAGCTTGCCCGGCGTGATCTCGTCGATGATCCCGAGCGCGAACATCATGCCGGCTGACGGGCCCCCGACGTCCTGCAGACGGATCGACACCTTGAAGGGGAACTCGTAGCGCTCGGTGACGCCGACACCGAGCAGCGCCGTGCCCTGCTCGCTGCGCGGCGTCACGCGGACGTCCTTCGTCGCGCCGTCCCGCTCGACGGTGACGGTCGCGGGGCTCGCGGTGCCGTGCTGCGCGACGGCTTCGCGCAGGCTCCCTGCGTCGGCGTTGGTCGTGAGCGGCTTGCCGTCGAACGCCGTGATGACGTCGCCCTTCTCGATCGCGCCGTCGGCCGCTGAGCCCTGCTGCACGGCGCTCACCTCGAGTTCCGTGGGCATGTCGTTCCCCTGCTGGATGAGGGCGGCGGCGACGGCCGACTGCTGCGACGCCTGCATGTCGGCGGAGTCCCGCTCGTTCACCTGCTCGGTCGTGGTGCCGCTCGGGTAGATCGCCTCGACCGGGATCACCGCCTGCGACCTGGTGAAGATCGCGCGGATCACGCTGGTCCACGACGGACGGTTCGTGGCGTCGCCCTGGATGCCGACGGTGAGCATGTCGAGGGCGCCTGCCGTCGGGTACGTCTCGTGGCCGGACACCTGGATGAGCTTGACGTCCTTCGCGTCCTTGCCCGTCCCCTGCTTCTGCGTGCCGATGGTGTTGTAGACCGGCCCGGGGACCTCGATGAGGTACGGGCTGGGCAGCAGGCTCGCCAGCAGGCCCAGCACGACCGCGCCGATCAGGAACGCCCACCCGACGGTCCGGGCACGCGAGCGACGACGGGGCGCGGGGGCGAAGAGGGTCACGCGGGGTCCTTCCGAGGTGGGCACCCGCGCCTGGCGGCAGGGTGGTCGCCCACGTCTCGCGACGGGGCTGTTCGCCCTGGGCGCAGCGCTCCGGGCGTTCCCACGGGGGCATCCCAGGTGCGGCCCCGTGAGCAGCGATTAGCGTAGTCGGCATGCCTGATGAACCACAGCCGGGGCCGGACGACGACTTCCAGGAGATGCTGCGCAAGCTGCTCTCGGGCGAGGGGCAGATCGACCCGTCGCAGCTCGCCGGTGCCGCCGGTCTGCCGAACGACCCGGCCTCCGTGGCGAACCTGATGAGCCAGCTCCAGCGCGCCGCGCAGTCCGGCGGTGACGGCATCGACTTCTCGGCCACCGCCGAACGCGCCACCGCGATCGCTCGGGACGGCGGCCACCCCGTCGACCCGGCCACCTCGCAGGCCGCCGACCAGGCGTTCCAGGTCGCCGCATTGTGGCTCGACGAGGTCACGACGGTCGCCGAACTGACCGCGACCCCGAGTCTGTACACGCGTGAGCAGTGGGCCAAGGCGACCGTCCCGGTGTGGACGCAGATCGCCGAGCCGGTGGCCTTCAGCATCGCCGATGCCCTGACCGAGGCGATCGACCAGCGTGCTCCCGAGCAGCTCAAGGCGATGCTCGGCGACGTCTCGAAGGCGATGCGCGGCATCGGCGGGGCGCTGTTCGCGATCCAGCTCGGCCAGGTCGTCGGGCAGCTGTCGAAGGAGGTCGTGTCCGGCGGCGACGTCGGCGTGCCGCTCCTCGACGAGCAGGTCGCAGCACTCCTGCCCCAGAACGTCGCCGAGTTCGCCGAGGGCCTCGATGTCTCCGAGGACGAGGTCCGCATCTACCTCGCGGTCCGCGAACTCGCCCACGCCCGGCTCTTCCGGTCAGCACGGTGGCTGCGACTCCACATCATCTCGTCGATCACGGACTACGCGCGGGGCATCCACATCCCCTTCGACCGCGTCGAGGAACTCGCGGCCGACATCGACCCGACCAACCAGGAGCAGCTGCGCGACGCACTCGCCTCGGGTGCCCTCATCCCGCCGCGCACCGCTGAGCAGGACGCCGCACTCGCCCGGCTCGAGACGATGCTCGCCCTGGTGGAGGGCTGGGTCGACACGGTCACCGCTGCCGCCACCGTCCGTCTCCCGAAGGCCGGGGCGATCGCCGAGATGGTGCGCCGCCGCCGTGCGGCCGGTGGCCCGGCCGAGTCGGCGTTCGCCACACTCGTCGGCCTCGAGCTGCGTCCACGTCGTCTGCGTGAGGCCGCGGCGATGTGGCAGCGGGTGACCGACGAGCTCGGCGCCGAACAGCGCGACGCCCTCTGGTCGCACTTCGACCTCGTGCCGACCTCGGACGACGTCGACGCACCCGATGCCCTCGTCGCACGGCTGCGGAACCCGTCCCAGAGCGACGAGGACGACGCGTTCGACAAGGCCCTCGAGGACCTGTTGAACGACTCGACGGGTGCGCGCCCGCACGAGGACGAGTCCGGCCGTGTGGCGGACGACCCCGAGGGTGGAGCGGACGACGAGCCGGGGAACGACACGGGCGACCAGCCCCGCTGAGTTCTCCACAGATGCCCCTGGTGACCCCACACGTGCCGCGCACTCCGGCACCGTGGGGTCATGGGCATCCGCATCGATCCGACGCTCGAGTTCGTCTGGCGTGACCCCGCCACGGTCCAGCTCGGGGTCGATCCTCCACGCGCCGTCGTCGCGGTGCCCACCACGGGGGAAGAGCGTTTCCTCGACGGCCTGCGACGAGAGACCGGCCACGACGTGCTGGCAGGCTTGGCGGCCGCGTCGGGGTGCTCGCCGGAACGTGCCGCGGGTGTGCTCGGTGCGGCGTCGCCCGCGGTGGTCGAGGTCCTGCCCGAGCCGCTCGAACGCATCGAGGTGCACGGCGCCGGTGTCCTCGCCGACACCGTGGCGACGTTCCTCTCCGGCGAGGGTGTGACGGTCAGTCGCACCACCGCGCCCGCCGGGGGCCCGATCGCGTTGCCCGAGCCCGAACCGCGCCTCGCCGTGGTGGTGGCCGACCACGTCGTCGATCCGGCGCTCCGCGCCGCGTGGACCCGCCGGGGCCTGCCGCACCTGGCGGTCGTCGTCGGGGACGGACGCGTCCGTCTCGGTCCGTTCGTCGTGCCGGGAGCCGGGCCGTGCCTCCAGTGCGCTGAGTACGCACGCGTCGACGACGACCCGGTCTGGCCGGCGATCGCCGCCCAGGTGTGGGGGCGGCACCCCGCACCGCTGTCGCCGTGGCGAGCAGCGGCCGTGGCCGCCGCCACGACGCGGATGCTGCTGGAACGGCTCCCGCTCCGGACGCAACTGGCCGAGCCCGACCAGCTCGTCTTCGAGCGCGACGACCTGTCGGTCAGCCGTTCGCCGGTCCGGCCCCATCCGCGGTGCGCGTGCCGAGCGCTGCCAGGAACCGACTCGGAGCCCGGGCTCCCCCACGCGTGGAGCCCTGTTGCGACCACGTGATCGTGACGGATCGGCGGGCTCGGGTCAGCCCGACGTAGAACAGGCGTCGTTCCTCGTCCACCTCGGTGTCGGTCGACGCGTGCGAGATCGGCAGGAGCCCCTCGGCGGCGCCGGCGATGACCACGTGCGGCCACTCCAGACCCTTCGACGAGTGCAGCGTCGCGAGCGTGACGGCGTCGACCTCGGGCTCGTGGTGCGTCGCCGCACGGTCCACCAGATCCTGGGTGAACTGCTGCATCGTCGTGCCGGCGGGGGCGTCCTCGGCCAGGCCCATGATCGCCTGCAGCGCTTCCCACTGCTCGCGCACTGCGCCGGTGCCCTCCGGCGGTGTCTCCGTCCAACCGCTGACCTGCAGCACCAGCCGGACCCGTCGGGTCAGCTCGTCGTCGGTCTGCCGGATCGCCTCGCCGCGCATGTGGTGGACGGCGAGCTTGACCTCCGGGCGGTTGAAGAACCGGGTGCCTCCCTGCACGCGGTACGGGATGCCGTTCCGGCCGAGCGCGGACTCGAGCGCGGCGGACTGCGCCCCGACGCGGAAGAGCACGGCGCAGTCCCCGTAGGACGCTCCGTCCCCGACGAGCTCGGCGATGCGCCGGGCGATGGTCTGTGCCTCGTCGCCGTCGTGGACGCAGGCCAGCACGACCGGCTCCGGGCCCGGTTCCTGGCTCTGGGCCACCAGGTCGAGCGCGCCGGGCTGGCCGCGCATCAGCGTGTTCGCAGCGGACACGACCTCGCGAGTGGAGCGGTAGTTCCGCTCGAGGCGCAGGACCGACCCGCGCGGGAACTCCGACCCGAACCCGAGCAGGTAGTCGCTCGAGGCGCCGGCGAACGAGTAGATGGTCTGACTGGCGTCCCCGACCACGCACAGGTCGTCCCGGCCGCCCAGCCAGGCGCGCAGCAGGTCGTGCTGGACGGGCGAGACGTCCTGGTACTCGTCGACGACGAAGAACCGGTACTGCTGCCGCACGTACGACGCCACGCGGGGCTCGGACTCGACCATGCCGAGGGTCGCCAGCAGGACGTCCTCGAAGTCGAGCTGCCGCCGGTCGTCCTTCAGTCGCTCGTACGCCTTCATCAGGTCGATGACCCGGCGCGGTGTGGTGTCGCGCGGCATCACCCGGTCGGCGGCGGCGGCCTCGTACTCGTCGAGCGAGAGCATCTGCACCTTGCGCCACTCGACCTCGGCGGCCAGGTCGCGGAGCACCGGGGTGTCGACGTGCATGCCGACGGTGTCCGCGGCGTGGGCGATCATCCGCCCCTTGGACTCGACGATCTTCGGGGCGTGCCCGCCGACGGTGTCCGGCCAGAAGTAGCTGAGCTGCGCCATCGCGGCGGCGTGGAAGGTGCGCGCCTGGACCGTCCCGGCCCCGAGCGCGCGCAGGCGCGACCGCAGCTCGCCGGCGGCACGGGTCGTGAAGGTCAGCGCGAGGACGTGGTTCGGGGCGTAGGTCCCGGTGGCGACGCCGTAGGCGATCCGGTGCGTGATCGCACGGGTCTTGCCCGTCCCGGCGCCGGCGAGCACCGCGACCGGACCGAGCAGGGTGCGGGCGACCGTCCGCTGCTCGGCGTCGAGCGCGGCGAGCAGTTCGTCGGGCGATGGCGGCCGGGGCTCGACCGCCCCTGCGCCCGTTGCGGCGCGCGGACCGGCGGCACTCACGGCAGGTCCAGCGGCCCGCCGTACCACTCCTCGATGATGGCGCGGGCGATCGAGGTGCGTCCCGGCAGCAGCAGGGTGTCGCCGGCGCGCTCGCGGATCTCGTCGCGCGAGAACCACCGGACGTCCAGGATCTCCACGCCGTCGGGGCGGGCGGTCGTGGGGTCACCGCCGGCTGCGCGGGCACGGAAGCCCACCATCAGCGACGCGGGGAACGGCCACGGCTGCGAGCCGAGGTACTCGGGCTCCTCGACGCGGACGCCGGACTCTTCCCAGACCTCGCGACGGACGGCGTCCTCGAGCGACTCCCCCGGCTCGACGAACCCGGCCAGCAGCGAGTACCGGTCGGCGTCCCAGGCGGCGTTGGAACCGAGCAGGATCCGGTCGTCGGCGTCGACGACCCCGACGATGATCGCCGCGTCCGTGCGCGGGAAGAGATCGTGCCCCTCGGGGTCGCGGCGGACCCATCCGCCGCTCACGACGGCGGTGGGCGACCCGGTGCGCGGCGAGAAGCCGTGCACGGCGTGCCAGTTGGCCATCGCGACGGCTTCGACCGCCAGGCCCTGGTCGCGCGGCGAGAGCTCGGTGCCGAACATCCGGAGGCTCTGCCAGGCGTCGTCGTCGGGTTCGATGGCGGTCGCCGTCGCACTGTCGATCAGGGCGGCGACGAAGCGGGTACCCGCCGGGGCGTCGGCGGCGTCCGACACCGCACGGCCGAGGTACAGGGTCACGGTGTCGACCGGGATCTCCGACGCGGTCACGAAGCGCAGGGTGCCGTCGGCGTTCCGGAGCATCTCGGCACCACGCACCGGCAGGTACCGGGTGTGTTCGTCCTCGCGCAGGACGCGCTCGACGTCGTCGGTCGTGCGGAACTCGGCGTCGCGGTCGAGTTCGTTGCGGGAGAGCGGGAGCCGGGCGGCGAACTCGACGGTCACGGCGGGAGAGCTCCTCGGATCGGGTACGGACGTGCAGGAGACGTGCGGTGGGCGTGCGGGCCGCCGAACAGCGTGGCGTGCAGCCGTGCACGGCTCACGCGCCTACCCTGAGGGGCATGGCGGGATCCCAGTTCACTCTAGCCGCGTTGGCGACGACGGCCGTTCCAGGTCTCCTCGTCACGGGCACGCGCACGCTCGGCTCGGCCGCGGCCGGCGACTACGAGTCGGCGCTCCTCCGCGACGCCGACGGCACCGAGATCGTCATCCGCCGCCCCCGGAACCAGCGCGCCGAAGCGCGGCAGTCGGCCGACCTCGTCGCCATCCGTGCGCTGAGCGCCGGCATCCGCACGCGTCTGCCGTTCGGCGTCGCCGAGTACCGCGGCCAGGCGCCGATCGGGTCGACGCGCGCCATCGTCACGACCCGACTGGCCGGGGTTCACCCGACCCTCGCCTCGCTGGTCGAGCGCCCCGACCTCGCCACCAGCGTCGGCCGTGCCGTCGCCTCGATCCACCAGCTGCCGACGAGCTTCGTCTCCGACGCCGGCCTGCCGTCGCTCACGCCGTTCGAGGTGCTCCGGTCCGCCGTCTCGGTGATGGACCGCGCCGTGGCGACCAAACTCGTCCCCGCCGCGCTCGTCGAACGCTGGGAGGGTGCCGCTCGCGACCAGCAGCTCTGGCAGTTCACACCGACCGTCGTGCACGGGTCGCTCGGCACCGGCGCCCTGCTGGTCGACGGCGACACGGTGACCGGGGTCCTCGACTGGGGCGAGCTGCGGCTCGGCGACCCGGCGAAGGACCTGGCCTGGGTGCTCGCCGGCCGCCGCGATGCCTTCGACACCGTCCTCAGCGCCTACGAGGCGAACGGCGGCGGACGCGACCGCCAGCTCGCACAGCGTGCACGCGTGCACCACGAACTCGAGACGGCGCACTGGCTGCTCCACGGCGTGCAGGCGAAGAGCACCGAGGTCGTCGACGATGCCGTCGCGATGATGCACCGCCTGGTCGACGCGGTGCACGCCCCGAGTGCGGAACCGCTGCAGTCGGTGTCACCCGAGACGATGGAGATCGGCGAGGTGGAGCAGCTGTTGTCCTCCACCGAACGCCGCCACGGCTGACCCCGTCTCGTTCGGCGCCGTCTCGTTCCACGCACGGCGGTCACGACTCCCCGCTCAGTTCCGCCGAGGGGTCATGACTCGTCGGTCCCAGCGCGGCCGCCCGACGGTCTGTGACCACTCGCTGTGCGTCCTGCGGGGAGTGGTGACCGGTCCCGGCCGCCGCCCGGGCACCTGGCGCGACCGCCTGGAGGCCGGGTGCCGGCAGGGCGGACCCGCACCGGGCCTCCAGGGCGGAGCACGACACGGGCGCGACTCGACGCGGGCCCAGCGCGACGCGGGCGTAGCGCGACATGGGCGGAACACGACACGGGCGCAGCGCGACACGGGCGCGGTACACGACGGGCGCGACGCGCCACCCGCGTGACGCAGAGGGGTCAGCTACCGATGGCCTCGGCCCACGCACGCTCGAGTCCGGCGCGGTCGAGCAGCTCGGTCGGACGGACCTCGAGGTCGTCGGCGACGAAGTAGAACACCGCGTCGACCTGGTCGAGCGGTCGCCCGGTGAACTCGGCGTAGGCGACGCGGTACAGCGCGAGCTGCAGCGTTCGGCGGGCTAGGTCGTCCGCGCCCGACGGCGCCTTGCCCGTCTTCCAGTCGACGACCTCGGCACGGCCGTCGATCTCGTACACGGCGTCCAGCTTGCAGACCACACTGTGCCCGAGGAAGGGGATGTGGATCTCCCGCTCGACCTCGATCGGTGTCAGCCCAGCCCACCGGGAGCGGGCGAACGTCGCCTGGAAGTCCGCCAGTCGACGGGCGTCGTCGTCGGTGACCACGGCGTCTGGCGACGCGTCGGCGAGGTCGTCGGCATCGAGGTCGAGCTCCCCGTCCCACACGTCGAGCGTCTCGAGCGCGCCGCCGCTCCGCGCCCGCTGTTCCACCCACTGGTGGAAGAGCGTGCCGAGCCGGGTGGCGCGGTACGGTCGCTCCGGCATCGGCCGGCGGAGCCGCTCGGCGACGGAGTCGGGTTCGGTCAGGTAGTCCTTGAAGCCCGAGGCCGGCACCCGGTGCGGGACGGCGACCGCGTGCTTCGCGTTCCGGGTGGCCTGCCGTTCGGCGAGCAGGAGGTCGATGTCGGCGGCGAAGCGCCCCGCAGCGCCGGGGTTCGCGTTCCGCACCCGCTCCGCCGCGGCCAGGACCCGCGGCGCGCGCTGCCCGAACGGCACGTGCGGCCAGGTCTGGGTCGCGCCGCTCTCCCCCATCGGGTTCTCGTCGTGCACCGTCGTCTCCGGGATCGCAGCACCGTCGATGACGCCGGCGTCCACCAGGTCGCGCAGGTAGCGGCTCGGCTCGGTGGGTCGGACTCCGCCGGCCCAGAACGAGCCGGACACCAGCAGGTCGTGCTTGGCGCGGGTCAGGGCGACGTAGGTGAGCCGGCGCTCCTCGTCTTCGTTGCGGGCCTTCACCTGTTCCTTGAAGGCGTCGATCGCCGTGGTGACGTCCTTCTGGGTCTCCTGCCCGCGCCACGCGAGTCGCGGCAGCTCGGCGGCGTCCCCGCGGAACTCGTACGGCAGTCGGCCGAACCCGAGCCAACCGGACGAGCCCTCCTGCGGACGCGCCGGCAGCCCGCCCTCGACCATCCGGGGCACCGCGACGGCGTCCCACTCCAGCCCCTTGGACCCGTGGATCGTCAGGATCTGCACGGTCCCGGCCTCGGGCTCCTCGGAACGCGGACCCATGTCGTCACGCCGGGCTGCGGCGTCGATCCACCCGAGGAACGAACCGAGGTCGGCGCGGTCGTCGGTCGAGACGAAGCCGGCGAGTTCGTCGATGAAGGCGTCGAGGTAGGCGCCGCTGCCCTGTTCGTGCGCGGCGACCTCGATGTCGAGTCGCATCTCCTGCACGACGAGCGTCACGAAGTCGACCAGGTCGCTCCCCGCGCGTGAGCGGAGCATCGCGAGCTGCCCGCCGAGCGCACGCATCCGGCTGCGCCCGGCGGCGGTGATGCCCTCGAGCGCGCCGTGCTCGTCGGGTGCGGTCGCGACGAAGTCGAGGGCGTCGACGATCGACCCGTGCTCCCCGGCGGCCACCGAGGCCCGGAAGGCCGCGGTCAGGTCGTCGTCGAGGCGCTGCTGGGTGTGGTCGCGCTGGAACAGCCACCGGGCGAGCTGGTGCAGGGCGACGATGTCCGCCGCCCCGACCCGCCACCGTGCACCCGCCAGCAGCCGGATCAGGTCGTTGCCGGCCGCCGGGTCGTGCAGCACGCGCAGGCACGCCACCAGGTCGACGATCTCCGGACGCTGGAGCAGTCCTCCGGTGCCGAGCACGTGGTACGGCACCCCGCGGGCACCGAGCGCCGCCGTGAACGCCGCGAGGTCCTTCCGCGCGCGCAGCAGCAGCGCCATCGAGCCCGTCGGGTCCTGACGGCGGTGGTCCTGGAACCACGCCGCGACCTCGTCGGCTTCTTCCGGCAGGGTCTCCGGGAACACCACCCGCACGGTGCCGGCGTCCGCGCCCGGCCGCGGCGAGAGCCGTTCGACGTCGACCTCGGACGCCTCGGACAGCGGTGACACGATCGCGTTCGCCCCCGCGAGCACGTCCACCGGGTTCCGCCAGCTGGTCGACAGCGCGAAGGTGACGGGTTCGGCCACGTCGGGTTCGTCGCCGCCGAAGTCGTGCGGGAACCGGGCGAGGTTCGCCGCACTCGCACCACGGAACCCGTAGATCGACTGGTGCGGGTCGCCGACCGCCATCACCGAGTGCCCGCGGAACAGCCGGGCGAGGAACCGGGTCTGCACCACCGAGGTGTCCTGGTACTCGTCGAGGAGCACCACCCCGTACCGGCTCCGCAGGTCGGTGACGACGCGTGGCGCGGACTCGGCCGCGGCGAGCGCGAGGGCGATCTGGTCGGAGAACTCCACGAACCCGCGGTCGACCTTCTGCCGCCGGAACTCGGCGACCAGGTCGGCCAGGGGTTCGAGGGCACCGATCGCGGCGACCGCGTCGGTGATCGCCTTGTACGGCTTGCCGCGGTTGCCGGGGAGTTCGAGCAGCTCGGAGAACTCCATCGCGAACCGGCGCAGGTCCTCCGGCTCGACGAGGTGTTCGGACGTGGCGCCGGCGAGGGCGACCACGGCCGCGGTCAGGGTGTCGACATCGCGGTCGAGTCCGGCGAGCCGGTCGTCGCGAGCGGCCACCACGACCCGACGGGCGAGCTGCCAGGCCGAGGGTTCGGTCAGCACCTGGGACTCTCCGTCACGCCCGACGAGCAGGGCGTTCTCGCGGAAGACCGCGTTGGCGAAGGCGTTGTACGTCGAGACGGTGGGCGCCTCGAAGGCGTCCCCCGGGGTGATCAGCCCCACGTCCTCGAGCGCGCGGATGCGGTCGTTGATGCGGACGGAGAGTTCACCGGCGGCCTTGCGGGTGAAGGTCAGGCCGAGCACCTCGTCAGGGCGGACGAGTCCGTTGGCCAGCAGCCAGACGACGCGCGACGCCATCGTCTCGGTCTTCCCGCTGCCGGCTCCGGCGACGACCAGCGCCGGCACGAGCGGCGACTCGATGACCGCGCGCTGCTGGGCGGTGGGGCGGGGGCGGCCGAGGGCGTCAGCGATGGCGTCGGCGTCGTGCCGGATGACGGGCGGCGCAGCGGCAGCCGTGCGGACCGCGCCGGCCACAGCAGCCGTGCCGGTCGCGTCAGCCGCGTCGGTCGTGTCCGCCGTGTCGCTCACCAGGTCACCTCCGCCACCACGTGGATCCGGCACTCGACCCCGGTCCGGGCCTTGTCGCAGTGGTCGTCCACGTTCGCCACGAACGTCCGGCCGGCCATGCCCCGCGCCACCCCGTGCAACCGCCCGCGGTAGGCCTCACGCGCCTCGGCGTCGAACGCGTGCTGCGTCCGCTCGGAGAACGCCTGCCCACCGCGGGGGTTCTGGACGAACACCAGCCGGGCGTCGGTCATCGGAGAACCCGCCGGCACGCCCTCGACCGCGCCGTCCTCGACCGCGAGTTGGTAGGCGCCGAGCTGCGGGTGTTCCGGCATGTCGTTCTTCTCGCTGGGCATCGACCGGCCGGTCTTCAGGTCGACGACGCTGACCCGGCCCTCGGGATCGACCTCGATGCGGTCGATGCTCCCCCGGATCCGGGCGGGCCCGGTCACGAGCGCGAACGACGTCTCGGCTCCGAGCAGCCGGCGGCCGGCACGGGCGAAGGTACGGAGGTAGTCGCTCAGCCCCTCGATCATCCGCCGGGTCCGGGCGCGCTCGCGGTCGGCGACCCAGGGCGACTCGAACGTCAGCTCGTCCCACCGGGCCTCGACCCGCTCCCACAGCGACTCGACGTCGATCTCGGTGGCGTGCTCCATCGCCTCGTGCACGATCGTCCCGATGCCCATCGCCGGGCTCGGGGCACCGCCGCCGAAGGTCTGCGCGAACCAGTGCACCGGGCACTCCTCGAAGGTGCCGATCCGCGACGGCGACACCGACACGGCCGGAGCGACGGGCTCGCCGCCCTCGACCTCGGGCGCGGGCTCGGCGTCGAGGTCGACCAGGGGGTCGTCCGTGGTCGGTTCGGCGAGCCCGTACCACTCGTGCGGTGCCGCCCCGGGTACCTCGGCCTCGGCCAGGCGGGCCAGCGCGGACGCGGCCTCGTGGTCGCCGGAGCCCACCACCCGGCGGCGCAGCGACCCGGCGAGCCCACGCAGGGACAGCGGGTGGACGGTCGGCTGACGGTCCGGCGGCACCGGGACGAGTCGGACGAAGGGTGACGGCGACTCGTCGTCGTTCGCGACCGTGCCGATGACGACCTGGGTGGTGGCGCGCGAGACGGCCCGCGCGAACAGCCGGAGTTCGTCGGCGACCACCGCGGCACGGTCGTCGATGGGCGAACGCTCGACCCCGGCAGCAGCGCGGACCAGTCCGTCCGGGTCGAGCAGACTGCCGCGCACCCGGGTGTTGGGCCAGACGCCGTCCTGCAGACCGAGCACCACGACCACGTCGCACTCGAGCCCGATCGTCGCCGACGGCGTCAGCACCCGCACCCGGCCGGCGGTCCGGTCGGGGCCGATCGAGTCCTCGGGCAGGTCGGCGCCGAGCAGGTCGTCGACGAAGACCCGCGCGGGAGCGTCCGGCGTGCGCTCGACGAAGCGCTTGGCGGCGGTGAACAGGCCGACGACGGCGTCCAGGTGCCGGTCGGCTTCCCCGGCGCCGACCCCACCGGCGGCGGACTGGGCACCCCACGACTTCGCGAGACCGCTGCGTTCCCAGAGGCCCCAGAGGATCTCCTCGATGCTCGATCCCGCCTGGGCGTCGGCACGTGCCTGCACCAGGCTCCGGGCCAGCCGGGTCGCCCGGCGCGCGAACCCGGCGTCCACCGTCGCCAGGCGCTCCGGTGCGCCCAGGGCATCGACCAGCAGTTCGTCGGCGGTGCGGCTGCCGTCGCCCGCGAGTTCCTCGCGCCGCAGGGCGAGCCGGAGCCGGCGCATCGCCAGGGTGTCGAGGCCACCGAGGGGTCCCGTGGCGAACGCGGTGGCCAGGGCGGCGTCCAGCGGCAGGACGTCGAGCGCCACCGCAGCCGCGTCGAGCAGCACCCGCGCCGCGGAGTCGTCGCGCGGACGGACGGGCGCGGCACCGGCGGTCGCCGGGACCTCGGCCACGGAGAGTGCCCGGACGAGTTCGGGGATGGCGGCACCGCTGCGGGTGACCACGGCCATCCGGTGCCACGGCACACCGTCGAGCAGCCGGTGTTCGCGCAGTCGACGGGCGATCGCCACGACGAGCGCGGACCGGCTGGCGGCCTCGAGGTGCACGACGGCGTCGGACCGCGCATCATGGTCGCCCGCCGAGGCACTGCGCTGCCGACCGGCCGCCGCGGTGCCGATGCGACCCGTGACACCGGTGACCAGGGCACGGATCGGGGCGGGGTGCCGGTGCACTGCGCCGAGGAACAGCTCGTCGACGCGGTCGACGCCGAGTCGCACGGCCAGGCGACCGAGGACGTCCGGTTCGGCGCCGCGGAACGCAGAGGCGGCGATGTCCGGGTCGCCGAAGGCCACGAGCTGCACGCCGGAGCGGGCGAGCGCCCCGAGCAGGGCGATCTCACCCTCCACCAGTTCCTGCGTGTCGTCGACCACGACCAGGCGCAGGGCGGCGATGCTCGCGGGGAGCTCGTGCCGCAGCACCGCGGCGGTGGCGTACGCCACGAGTTCGCCGGAGTCGAGTCCGGTCGGTCGGAACGCGGTCACCGATGCCCGGTAGTCGTCCACGAAGTCCCCGACGGCCCGCCACTCGGGTCGTCCGAGCTCGTCGCCGAGTTCCCGCATGTCGTCGGGCTCGACGCCGGCGGCCACCGCACGCATCATGACGTCACGCAGGGCGGTGCGGAAACCCGCTCGCTCACGGACGACGGCGGTGATCGGGTCGGGCCAGGCCGGTCCGGCTCCGTCGAGTTCGTGCCCGGCGAGCAGGTCGGCGATGATCCGGTCCTGCTCCCCACCGGTCAGCAGCGTCGGGGGTTCCTGCCCCTGCACCGACGCCGCGTGGGTGACGATCTGGAACGCCAGCGAGTTCACGGTGCGGGCGAGTGCACCCGGCACGACCCGGTCGACCGCCCGAGCGAGCCGGTCGCGCAGCGCCGTCGCGGCCGTCCGCGCCGAGGTCAGGGCGAGGACCGTCGCGTGGCCGTCGGGGGTGATGGCGTCGGGTCGGGTCAGCCGGTCGGCGACGAGCCGTGCGAGCGTGGTCGTCTTGCCACTGCCCGGTGCACCGATCACCGCGGCGTGACGGCCGTCCGGCAGCGCGAGCACCGCGGCCTGCGAGGGGTCGTCGACCAGTGCGCGCGCGAACCCGGTGTCCTCGGGAGCGGGCGTCAGCGTGGTCTGCGGCACGCTCGTACGGTACCCAGGACCGCCGACAGCACCGCTGCGGACGCGCGGGACACCGGTCGTCACGACGTCGAGTGCGCCCGCGGCGAACGCCCGATGCCGCACGGGACGGCTCGGATACGCTGTGCTCGTGGACATCAAGATCGGCATCATCAACAGCCCCCGCGAGATCGCCTTCGAGACCGCCCAGACCGCGGACGAGGTCGAGAAGGCCGTGTCCGAGGCGCTCACCGCCAAGTCGACGCACCTGTCGCTGCAGGACGACAAGGGTCGTCGTTTCATCGTCCCCGTCTCGGCCCTGGCGTACGTCGAGGTCGGCGCGGAAGAGGCACGGCGCATCGGCTTCGTCGCCTGACGACGTGGAACTGCTCTTCGCCGTCCTCGGCGGCGTCATCATCGGCGCGGTCGCGCACGTGATCCTGCCGTGGCGGTCGAACCGCGGCGTGCTCGTCGGCCCCGCGGTCGGCGGCATCGCCGCAGCCGTCCTCTGGGAGGCACTGACCTGGGCCGGGTGGCGGTACGACGGCACCTGGATCTGGGTCGTGGCCCTCGTGGGGTCCGGCGTGGTCGCCCTCGTCGTCGAGTGGCTCCTCGGCACCCAGCGCGACAAGCGCGACGCCGCGTACTACGAGCAGCTCAGGACGCGCGGCGCCTGACCAGCAGGCGGCCCGACGCTCGAGCAGCCTGACCGCTCAGGCCGTCAGACCGAGTGCGTCCATCCGTCGGGTGTGCGCGGCGATGAGTTCGGTCCAGACCGGCTCGAGCCGCTCCTGGTCCTCGCGGGCGTGCGACGCCAGCGCCGACCGGGCGACCAGCAGGGTGTCACCCACCAGGCGACGTCCCCACATCGCCAGACGCGAACCGATCTGCGGGTCGTCCTCGATGTGCGCCGTCAGTTCTTCGACGACCGCCGCTTCCTCGCGTGCGTCGAACACCGAACGGAGCCGCTGCCGCACGTCGATCGGCAGCGAGCGGAGCAGGTTGCCGAACAGGTCGTTCAGGATGCCGGCCGTCACGTAGCCGGTCAGCATCGACTCGTACCAGTCGGCACCGCTGGTCCGTTCGAGGAACAGGTCGATCGCCTCGCGGTGCGGGGCCATCAGCGCCGCCGGGTCTCCGCCGCTGCGCTCGATCTCGGCCACGATCGTGCGGTGCCGCTCGAGCGCCGTCGTCGCGAGCACCCCGGTGACCAGACGGCCGGAGAGCGTCGGTGCGGAAGCACCGGCTCGTCCCATGGTCTCGTAGACGGAGAGCTGCAGGTACGCGGCCTGCCCCAGGTAGACGTCGAGCTCCGGGGTGACGTCGTCGAGCGCGAGCCGCTTGACCTGTGCGGCTCCGCGCGGGCTCCGCGACGCGAGCCATGCGGCAGCGAGCTGCGCCGCGCGCTTCCGGTTCCACCACGACACCACCCGACCAGCATAGAGGGCACCCGCCGGTCACCCGCCCGACCTCCAGCGGTGCCGACCGGTCACCCGCCCGACGTCCGGTGACGCCCGCCGGTCGCCCGCGCCGACGCCCCGACGGACCCCGGAGCGCCCGGACCACGCGCCCGTCGGTAGACTGGCCGGGACTTCCACCAGAACTAAGGTGATTCTTTGACTTTCTCAGACCTCAACATCGACCAGGACATCGTCGATGCACTGGCCGGCAAGGGCATCCTCGAGCCCTTCCCGATCCAGGAACAGACCATCCCGCTCGGCCTGACCGGCCAGGACATCATCGGCCAGGCCAAGACGGGTACCGGCAAGACGCTCGGCTTCGGCCTCCCGCTCATCCAGCGGCTCGGCGCCGACCCGGAGCACGGCGTGAAGGCGCTCGTCGTCGTCCCGACCCGTGAACTCGCGGTCCAGGTCACCGAGGACCTCGAACTCGCGGCCTCGAACCGTCCGACCACGATCGTCTCGATCTACGGCGGCAAGGCCTACGAGGGCCAGGTGGAGCAGCTCAAGGCCGGTGCCCAGATCGTCGTCGGCACGCCCGGGCGGCTCATCGACCTCCAGCGGCAGCGTCTGCTCGACCTCTCCCACGTGCAAGAGGTCGTGCTCGACGAGGCCGACCGCATGCTCGACCTGGGGTTCCTGTCGGACATCGAGCGCATCTTCCAGGCCGTCCCCGAGGTGCGGCACACGATGCTGTTCTCGGCGACGATGCCCGCGCCGATCGTCGCGCTCGCCCGCCGGTTCATGAGCCGTCCGGTGCACATCCGGGCGACCGACCCGGACGAGGGCCTCATGCAGGCCAACATCAAGCACCTCATCTACCGCGCGCACTCCCTGGACAAGGACGAGGTCATCGCCCGCATCCTCCAGGCCGAGGGCCGCGGCAAGACCGTGATCTTCACCCGGACCAAGCGTGCCGCGGCGAAGCTCGTCGAGGAACTGAAGGACCGTGGGTTCAACGCCGCAGCGGTGCACGGCGACCTCAACCAGGAGCAGCGCGAGCGCGCGATGGCGGCGTTCAAGGCCGGCAAGCGTGACGTGCTCATCGCCACCGACGTCGCGGCCCGCGGCATCGACGTCGACGACGTCACGCACGTGATCAACCACACGATCCCGGACGACCCGGACACGTACCTGCACCGCGCCGGCCGCACCGGCCGAGCGGGCAAGACCGGCATCGCGGTCACGTTCGTCGACTGGGACGACCTGCACAAGTGGACGCTGATCGACAAGGCCCTCGAGTTCGGGATCCCCGAGCCCGTCGAGACCTACTCGTCGTCGCCCCACCTGTTCGAGGAACTCGACATCCCCAAGGGCACCAAGGGCCGTCTGCCCGGCTCGTCGTCGCACGCGGCTTCTGCCGGCGCGCCGGTCGAGAAGCGCAGCAGCGACCGTCCGGCCTCGGGTTCGCGTGACGCGTCGCGTTCGCGGTCGCGCAGCCGCACCCGGTCAGGAGGCTCGGAGCAGTCCGCCGCGCAGGCTCCGGCCACCGAGTCGGTCGCCCCCACCGCCGCGACGGGCACCGAGGACGGCTCGGCCGCCGAGGCTGGTTCCACCACCGACGGCGCCGCGAAGCGTCGCCGCCGTCGCCGCCGTCGCGGAGCCGGCTCCGGCGATGCCTCGGCGACCGCTTCGGCACCGCAGGGCACGTCGGACGGCGAGTAACGCCTCCAGACCGAAGGGCCCGTCGCTGACGCGACGGGCCCTTCGCCGTCTCCCCCCCCGACTGCACCGTGGGAGCGACAGATCGCCGCGAAGGGTCAGCGGGCATCTGTCGCTCCCGCGGATGGGTCACGCCGCGCCGAGCGAGATCTGTCGCTTCGGTGGGACGGCGCGACGCGTCAGGACAGGCGCGAGCCGGGTCCGACCACGGGAGCGCTGCCCGTCGCCTCGGACACGATCGCGTCGAAGGAGACGCGTGCGGTACGGTGCTCCCCCAGCCGGTTCGGCTTGCCGGTGCCGTGGTAGTCGCTCGAACCGGTGACGAACAGGCCGTAGCGGGTCGCCCAGTCGAGCAGCGTGCGCTTGCCGTGTGCCAGGTTCTCGCGGTGGTCGACCTCGAGCCCGCCGAGCCCGGCGTCGACGAGGTCGCGGAGCATCGGTTCATCGATGACGATCCCGCGCGAGGACGCCGCCGGGTGCGCGATGACGGGCACGCCGCCTGCCTGCCGGATGAGTTCGACGCCGCGCAGGGGCGACGGTGCCTCGTGCGGTTCGTAGTAGCCGGACGCGGGGTGCAGGATGCCGCGGAACGCCGCGGACCGGTCGGACTCGAGCCCGCGAGCGACCAGGGCGTCGGCGATGTGCGGACGGCCGATCGTGGCACCGGGGCTGGACTGGGCCAGGACGTCCGCCCAGGTGATCGGGTGGTCCTCGGCGATGCGGTCGACCATGCGGTGCGCGCGGGAGAGCCGGCCGTCGCGGATGCGGGTCGTCTCCTCGACCAGTCCGGGGTGCTCGGGGTCCACCAGGTAGCCGAGCACGTGCACGCTGCGGTAGCCGATCCGGGTGCTCAGCTCGAGGCCCGGCAGCAGGGTCAGGGGCAGCTCGTGCGCCGCGGCCGTGGCGTCCGCCCACCCCGCGGTCGTGTCGTGGTCGGTCAGCGCGACGGCGTCGAGTCCGGCGGCCGCGGCCGCTCGCACGAGCTCCGCGGGACGCTCGGTGCCGTCGGAGACACTGGAGTGCGCGTGCAGGTCGATGAACGGGTCTGGCACGTGGCCAATGCTATCCACAGGTGAGCGGCCGCACAGGCCGGGTGTCCCCGGGCGGTGCGATGATGGACGCATGGCCGACACGACTCCCCGCGCGACGAGCAACCGATCCACGACCCCCGGGTCCTCGACCTTCAAGGACTTCATCGGGTCGCAGTGGGCCGAGCGCTCGGAAGCGCAGCCCGAGCCCCGCGAGCAGGCCGCGTTCGCCGCCGAGCGTCGCGCGCGCATCTCCGAGCTGCACCCGGGCCGCACGATCGTGGTGCCCGCCGGGCAGGCCAAGGTCCGCTCGAACGACTGCGACTACCCGTTCCGACCGCACTCCACCTTCGCGCACCTGACCGGCTGGGGCACCGACACCGTCGTCGGCTCCGTGCTCGTGATGACGCCGAACGGCTCCGGCCACGACGCCACGCTGTACTTCCGCGCCACCGCAGGCCGCGACTCGGAAGAGTTCTACGCCAACCCCGAGATCGGCGAGTTCTGGGTCGGTCCGCGCCCCTCGCTCGACGCCGTCGCCGCCGACCTCGGGCTGGCCACGGCCGACCTCGGAGCGTTCTCCGCCGTCGCCGACGCACTCGACGCATCGGCACTGCTCGTGCGCGAAGCCGACGACGACCTGACCCGTTCGCTCGACGCCCGCATCGGCGCGGCGATCGGTGGTGCGGTCGAGACCGAGGGATCGCCGGCCACCGACGACCTGCTCTCCCGCGACCTGTCCGAGCTGCGACTGGTCAAGGACCCGTACGAGGTCCGTGAGCTCCGCAAGGCCGTCGACGCCACGAAGCACGGGTTCGACGACGTCATCGGCGACTTCGACGCCGTGCTCGCGCACCCGCGCGGAGAGCGCATCGTCGAGGGCACGTTCAACCGCCGGGCCCGCGCCGACGGCAACACCGTGGGCTACGACACCATCGCCGCCTCGGGCCACCACGCCTGCATCCTGCACTGGACCCGCAACGACGGCGCCGTGCAGCCGGGCGACCTCATCCTCATCGACGCCGGCGTCGAGGTCGACTCCTTCTACACCGCCGACATCACCCGCACGCTGCCGGTGAGCGGCACCTTCTCGCCCGTGCAGCGCATGGTCTACGAAGCCGTGCTCGAGGCCGCCGATGCCGCGTTCGCGATCGTCAAGCCCGGCATCACGTTCCGCCAGGTGCACGCCACCGCGATGGAGGTCATCGCGCGCAAGACCGCCGAGTGGGGCTTCCTGCCGGTCTCGGCCGCCGAGTCGCTCGAGCCGGACAACCAGTTCCACCGCCGCTACATGGTGCACGGCACGAGCCACCACCTCGGACTCGACGTGCACGACTGCGCCAAGGCCCGCCGCGAGATGTACCTCGACGGCACCGTGCAGGCCGGCATGGTCTTCACGATCGAGCCCGGACTGTACTTCCAGCAGGACGACCTGACCGTGCCGGAGGAGTTCCGCGGCATCGGTGTCCGCATCGAGGACGACATCCTGGTGACCGAGGACGGCGCCGAGAACCTGTCAGTCGGCATCCCCCGGACCCCCTCGGAAGTGGAGGGGTGGATCGCCCGCTCTGGCCGCTAGCCTGATCGGGTGACCATGCCCGAGGCCTCCCCGAACACGTTCTCGATCGAGGTCGAGCACTTCGACTCCCCCGACGCCCAACGACTCCGCGCCGCCCAGCGCCTGGAGATCGACCGGGCACACGGCGGCGACACCGAACCCGGTGAGAAGCCGACGGCCGAGTCGATCGCGGTGTTCTTCGTCGCACGGGACGAGTCCGGTACTCCCCTGGGGTGCGGGGGCCTGCGCATCGTCGACGACGGCATCGCCGAGATCAAGCGGATGTACGTGCGACCGGAATCCCGCGGGTCCGGCGTCGCGGCTGCCCTGCTGCGACGGCTGGAAGAAGCCGCGCTCGACCTGGGGTCCCCGGCGCTCGTCCTCGAGACGGGGACGGAGCAGCAGCGCGCCGTCGGGTTCTACCAGCGCGAGGGGTTCCGGCGGATCGCGAACTTCGGGCCCTACGTCGGGGCACCCCTGTCGGTCTGCTACTCGAAGGTCCTCTAGTCGCGACGAAGCCGCCCGGCGGTTCCGTGCCGTGCGATGCCGTTCCGTGCGCAAGTCGGCGCCGCGCGCGGGCCCGCGCCGCGTCTGGTCACGACGTGCCGTCGGCCCGAGGACGAGCGGTCACGAACCGTCGTCTGTGCCGGCGCCGAACGACGATCGCTGACCGCTCGACCCCGGGCTCGCGAGGTGTGGCGACCGCCCGAACGTCCGCCCTCCGGACTCCGCCGCCGGGTCGCACGAAGTGCCGCCCGCGACGATCGGCGGCGACAGTTCGCGCGACGTCGGCGGACGTGAACGGCGTGTCGAGCGATCTCGCACGACCCGATCTCGCACGAACCGATCTCGCGCAACCCGATCTCGCGCGACCCGAGGACGAAGCCCGGTCGCGCCAGCCGGAGCGCAGCTAGCGGCGGTCGCCGTCCACGTCGCCGTCGCGATGGGCATCCGACGAGGACGAGGGCTCCGGCGGCGTGGCACCGGCGACCCGCTCGCCGTAGCGCGGCGGCTCCTCGGGCCGACGCTCCGGCACCGGCCGGGCCGCGGGGGCGGCAGCCGTCTCCGGGGTCTCCCCGTACCGGGGTCCGTCGTTCGTGCCGTAGCGCGGCGGGCCCGAAGGCGCACCCGTCTGCGCCCCGGGGGCCGACGTGCCGGGGTGCTGCGGGCCTCCTGGCTGCTGGTGCGGCGTGGCGTGCCCGCCGTACGGCGACTGCTGCTGCTGCGGCGGGACCCCACCGGGGCCCGGACGCCACTGCTGCTGCTGCCGCTGCTGCTGCTGCTGCTGCTGCTGCTGGGGAGCGTCGTTCCAGTGCGTGGACGGGGTCGCTCCGTGCTCACCGAGGATCCGCTGCGCCTGCCCGGTCAGCTGCGGGTTGACGACGATCTGGTAGTTCGTGGCGAGCACCTGGTGCACGCTCGTGAAGTCGCGCTGCCGCTTCGTGATCGCGAACGAGACGATGCCGTAGAGCATGCCGAACGCGGCGCCGATGACGGCCGCGGCGAAGAACAGCCCACCTGCCTGCGGTGAGAACAGCGTGAGCACGATGCCGAAGAAGAACCCGAGCCACAGACCGGACAGCGCGCCGGCGATGGCGGCGCGGCCGTAGGTCATCTTGCCGGTGACCCGCTCGACCGTCTTCAGGTCGTTGCCGACGATCGAGAGCTGGTTGACGGGGAAGTCGGCCTCGGCCAGCTTCGCCACCACGCGCTGCGCATCGGGGTAGCTGTCGTACGTTCCCAGGACGTCGCCCTTGGGCAGCGTCGGGAACGCCTGGGCGGTCCTGCCGGCGAAGGGGCTCTGATTGCTCACACAGCCATCATTCACCGCACACCTTGCAATCGCACGTGCACTCTCAGGGAAGCAGCCGATCGGAAGCAGCCGACCGGCGCGGGCCGAGCGCGCACACCCGAGCGGCTACGCTGGGTCGGGTGAGCGCCACGAAGGTCTTCGTCGCCCGCCTCGCCGGGTGCTCCGTCTTCGACCCCGCGGGCGACCGCGTCGGCAGGGTCAGGGACGTCCTGGTCGTGTACCGCCGGGCCGATCCCCCACACGTCGTCGGGCTCATCGTCGAGGTGCCCGGCAAGCGCCGGATCTTCGTGAGCATCGGCCGCATCACCTCCATCGGTGCCGGGCAGGTCATCACGACCGGCCTGGTGAACATGCGCCGCTTCGAGCAGCGCGGCGGCGAGGTCCGCGTCATCGCCGAGATGCTCGGTCGCAAGGTGCTCATCAAGAACCAGCGGATCCGCGCCACCATCGAGGACGTCGCGATCGAGGACCGCGGACAGGGCGACTGGGAGGTCGCGCAGCTCTTCCTCCGCAAGCCGAAGACCACGCCGTCGCCGTTCGGCAAGGGCCCCACGACGTTCGCGACGTGGAACGAGGTCACCGAGGACGAACTCCCCGGCGAGGCCCAGTCCGCCGAGCACGTCATCGCCGCCTACTCCGACCTGCTGCCCGCCGACCTCGCGTCGACGCTGCTCGACCTGCCCGCCGAGCGCCGGTTCGAGGTCGCCGAGGAACTGCCCGACGACCGCCTCGCCGACGTGCTCGAGGAGATGCCCGACCAGGAGCGCATCGAGATCCTCACGCGGTTGGCCGACGCCCGCGCCGCCGACGTCCTCGACCAGATGCAGCCGGACGACGCGGCCGACGTCCTCGCCCAGTTCTCCGACGAGCGGAGTGAGGCGCTCCTGCAGCTCATGGAGCCGGAGGAGGCGCAGGACGTCCGCATGCTCCTGGAGTACGAGCCGGACACCGCCGGTGGTCTGATGACCACCGAGCCGGTGATCGTCTCGGCCGACGCCACCGTGGCCGAGGGCCTGGCGCTGGTCCGCCGCCACGAGCTCGCGCCGGTGCTCGGCGCCGCCGTCTGCGTCACCCTGCCGCCGTACGAGCCCCCGACCGGTCGGTTCCTCGGGCTCGTGCACTTCCAGCGGATGCTCCGCTACCCGCCGAACGAGCGGCTCGGCACGCTCATCGACCAGCAGACCGAACCGGTCCGGGTCGACGCGAGCGCCGCCGAGGTCACCCGCATCATGGCGACCTACAACCTGCTGTCCGTCCCCGTGGTCGACGACGCCCACCGTCTCGTCGGGGTGGTGACGATCGACGATGTCCTCGACCACGTCCTGCCGGACGACTGGCGAAGTCAGGGCGAGGGGGAACCCTCACCGCTTCCACGCCAACGCCCGCGCAGGACACCCGTGACGACGGGAAGGAGGACCACCCGTGGCCCGAACGGATGACAACCGTCGCGACCGTGACCGCCAGGAGGTCCGGCTCGACTCCCCCAAGGGCATGCGCACGCGTGTGCTCCCCAGCCGCCGCCGTGGTCGCGGGGACACCTTCGGTCGCGCCACCGAGGGCATCGCCCGCGGTATGGGCACGCCGTGGTTCCTCATCGGCCTCACGCTGTTCTGCGTGGTCTGGATGGGCTACAACACCCTGGCACCGAAGCCGTGGCAGTTCGACTCGGCGGCCATCGGCTTCACGGCGCTGACGCTCGTGCTCTCGCTGCAGGCCTCGTACGCCGCTCCACTGATCCTGCTCGCGCAGAACCGGCAGGACGACCGCGACCGCGTGCAGTTCGAGCAGGACCGCCAGCGCGCCGAGCGCAACCTGGCCGACACCGAGTACCTGGCCCGCGAGGTCGTCGCCCTGCGCCTGGCGATGCGGGACATGGCGTCGAAGGACTTCATCCGCGCCGAGCTCCGCTCCCTGCTCGAGGAGCTCGACCGCCGCGACGCCGACGAGGCCGGCTACGCGGACGAACACGACAGCTCCACCCGTGGCTGACGCCGCCCCCACCGACGAGCAGCTCGGCACGGCGGTCCTCGCTGCGCTCGGCCGTGTCATCGACCCCGAGATCCGCCGCCCCGTCACCGAGCTCGACATGATCCGTGGTGTCGACGTGCAGCCAGGAGGCGCGGTGCGCGTCGACCTGCAGCTCACGATCGTGGGATGCCCGGCCGCCGACACCATCGAGCGCGACGTCTGCGTCGCCGCCGGGTCCGTGCCGGGGGTCGCCGCAGTCGCCGTCGACGTGTCCGTGATGGACCCGGCGACGCGCTCCGCACTCACCGAGCGGCTGCGGGCCGGCCGGCCCAAGGGTGTCCAGTTCCCCGCGGACTCGCTCACCCGGGTCATCGCCGTCACGAGCGGCAAGGGCGGCGTCGGGAAGTCCACCGTCACCGTGAACCTCGCCGTCGCGCTCGCTCGGCGCGGTATGCGCGTCGGGGTCGTCGACGTCGACGTGCACGGCTTCAGCGTCCCCGGGCTGATGGGTCTGACGGACGAGCACGGGGTCGCACCCCGTCCGACCCGCGTGGACAGCATGATCCTGCCGCCGGTGGCGCACGACGTGAAGGTCGTGTCGATCGGCATGTTCGTCGACGACGTCTCGACCGCGGTGTCGTGGCGCGGACCGATGCTGCACCGCACCGTGAACCAGTTCCTGACCGACGTGTTCTTCGGTGATCTCGACGTCCTGCTGCTCGACCTGCCCCCGGGCACCGGTGACGTCGCGATCTCGGTGGGGCAGCTGCTGCCGCACGCCGAGGTCCTGGTCGTCACGACCCCGCAGGCCGCCGCGGCCGACGTCGCCGAACGCAGCGGGATCGTCGCCCGGCAGACCGGGCAGCGCGTCATCGGCGTGATCGAGAACATGGCCGGGCTCGTGCAACCCGACGGATCGGTCCTGCACCTGTTCGGCGAGGGCGGTGGCGCCGAGACGGCCGCGCGGCTCTCCCGCGGGCAGGACGCCCCCGTCCCGGTGCTCGGCAGCGTGCCGCTGTCCGTGCCGCTGCGAGAGGGCGGCGACGCGGGCGTGCCGGTGGTGCTCAGTACCCCCGAGGACCCGTCCGCCGTGGCGCTGACGGCGATCGCCGACCGCATCACCACGATGGGACGCGGGCTCGCCGGTCGGAAGCTCGGGTTGTCGCTGTCCTAGGCTCGGGGGCATGAGCACGGATCACGTCGACGTCGACTGGGACCACGCACGCGCCACCAACCGCGCGAACTGGGACGACCGGGTGCCGATCCACGAGGGTGCCTACGCGATCGACGCCCTCGCCGACCCCGGCCACCGCTCGGACGTCGTCCGCGAGGACCTGCCGGCCCTGACGCCCTGGTTGCCGACCGGATCGCTCGCGGGCCTCGACGTCTGTCACCTGCAGTGCCACATCGGCACCGACACGGTGTCACTCGCGCGCGAGGGTGCTCGACTGACCGGCGTCGACTTCTCCCCCGCTGCCCTCGCCTCGGCCGCCGGGCTCGCATCACGCCTCGGCCTCGACGTCACCTGGGTCGAGACCGACGTGCTCGATGCCCGGGCCGCCGTCACCGGCGACTTCGACGTCGTGTACACGAGCATCGGCACGATCTGCTGGCTCCCCGACCTCGACCGTTGGGCTGCGCAGGTCGCCGGCCTGCTGCGCCCCGGCGGGGTGTTCTTCATCCGCGACGGCCACCCGGCGCTGTACGCCCTCGACGAGGACGCCGACGAGCTGATCACCCGGTACCGGTACTTCCCGGACGGCACGGCGCAGCAGTGGGACGACGCCGGCACCTACGCCGGCGACGGCACGGTGGCGAACACCCGCACCTTCGAGTGGCCGCACCCGCTGTCCGAGATCGTGAACGCCCTGCTCGGGGCCGGGCTGCGGATCCGGCGGCTCGACGAGGGCCGGACGCTGCCGTGGCGCTTCAGCTCGCGCATGGTCGAGACCGGCACCGGGTCGTGGGCCTGGCCGGAGCACGACCGCGACCGGATCCCCACCACCTACACGATCGTCGCGACCCGCGATTGACGCGTCCCCTGGTCCGTTCGGCGCATCCTGTGCGTTCGTTCATGGACAGGGCGTTCTACCCCGGCGCATTATGCAAGGGCATTACACAATGCCCTTGCGGAATATGATGTGAGGGCTCCACCCGCCGGACGACGACGTCCGACCGAGGACAGGAGAACCGTGTGAACCAGAACACCCGTGTGCGATCGGGCCTCGTTGCCACCATCGCCGCCGTCATCATCGCAGGGGGCTCGCTCACTGCGGCGCCAGCCTTCGCCGCGTCGACCTGTGCGACCGCTTGGAGCGCCGGCACCGCCTACAACGGCGGAGCCACCGTCAGCGAGAACGGCTCGAACTACACCGCGAACTGGTGGACCCAGGGCGACGAACCGGCGACCCACTCCGGTACGACCGGCAGCGGCCAGCCGTGGACGTCGACCGGCGCGTGCACCGGCGGCAGCACGGGCGGTGGGACGACACCTCCGGGCGGCGGCACGACGACCCCGGGCAACGGCAGCACCGGGACCGCGAGCGGGCTGGTCTTCAGCCCGTACAAGGACATCACCGTGAACCTCGACTGGAACACGAACGTCATGAACACCGCGGTCACCGGCACGCGGATCCCGGTCGTCGGGTCGACCAACAGCCTCGTGTCGACGCGGGAACCCGGTCTCAAGGCCATCACGCTCGCCTTCGCCACCGGCACCTGCGGCAGCGAGAACTGGGGAGGTGTGGCCGCCGACGCGTTCGCCAGCGCCAACATCGCGAAGCTCGACGCTGCCGGGGTCGACTACATCGTCAGCACCGGTGGCGCCGCAGGCTCGTTCAAGTGTTCCGGCACCGCGCTCCAGTCCTTCATCGCCCGGTACGCCTCGCCACACATGATCGGCGTCGACTTCGACATCGAGAGCGGGCAATCCGCCGCGGACGTACAGAACCTGGTGAGCGCAGCGGCCCTGGCGCAGTCGAAGTACCCCGGCCTGCGCTTCTCGTTCACGCTCGCCACCCTGGCGGCGTCCGACGGTTCGTTCGGCGGGCTGAACAGCACCGGTGACGCCACCGTCAAGGCGATCAAGGCCTCGGCGCTCACGAACTACACGATCAACCTCATGACGATGGACTTCGGGCGTGCGACCACGGCCAACTGCGTGATCGTCGGGTCGACGTGTCAGATGGGGCAGTCCACGATCCAGGCGGTCACGAACCTGCAGCACACCTACGGGATCGCGTCCTCGAAGATCGAGGTCACGCCGATGATCGGTGTGAACGACACCCAGGACGAGGTCTTCACCCTCGCCGACGTCGACACCGTGGCCGCCTACGCGAAGTCGCACGGCCTCGCCGGCGTGCACACCTGGTCCCTCGACCGTGACACCCCGTGCCCGGCACCGCAGAGCACGGCGTCGCCGACGTGCAACTCCGTGACGGGGTCGGCGCCGCTCGCGTGGACCGACCGGTTCCTGGCGGCGCTGCGGTAGGCGCGGCCCGGACGGACGGGAGGCCCGGTGCCAGCTGGCACCGGGCCTCCCGTCCGTCGCGTGGGGACGTGACGGGCGTCAGGTCGCCTCGGCGTCGAAGGGTGCCGGTTCACCGGCGGCCAGGGGCACGACGGGAGCCGTCGCGCGCACCTTGGAGGCCGTCACCTGCGCGGTCTGGACGGCTGCGGCACTCGTGCCGGAGTCGAGCAGGGCATCGCGGATGATGCGACGCGGGTCGTACTGGCGCGGGTCGAGCTTCTGCCACTCGATGTCGTCGAACTCGGGGCCCATCTCGTCGCGCATCCGCTCCTTCGCGGTGTCGGCGAACCGACGCACGGCCTTGACGAACTCGGCCAGCTTCTGGGCGTACATCGGCAGGCGCTGCGGGCCGAGCAAGAGGACGCCGATGACCCCGATGATCAGGATCTTGTCGAGCGGGATGTCCACGCGAGCGAGCCTAACGCGTGCTGCTGCGTTGCACCTCTAGAGTTGTCTCCCGAACGGAGTGTGCGTGTCAGAGAAAGAGTCGAACTGGAAGTTCGCCGAGGACATCGTCTCGGAGACCGAGGCGATCGCCCGTGCTCGTGAGCACTCCCTGGAACTCGGGGTCGAAGCGATCTCGCCCGCGATCGGTGCGCAGATCGGGGTCATCGCCGCAGCCTCGCGAGCCACGAGCATCATCGAGATCGGCACCGGCCTCGGGGTCTCCGGCCTGTACCTGCTCGCCGGCGCCCCGGACGCGACCTTGACCACGATCGACGTCGAGGTGGACCACCAGCAGTTCGCCCGCGACGCCTACATCAGCGCCGGTACCGCTCCCGCACGGATCCGGCTCATCCCCGGTCGGGCGAACCAGGTGCTCCCCCGCATGAACGAGGCGTCGTACGACGTCGTGCTCGTCGACGCCGACCCGGAGCACGTCATCGAGTACGTCGAGCACGGGCTGCGCCTCGCCCGCCTGGGCGGCACCGTCCTGGTGCCGCACGCCCTGTGGCGCGGGCGCGTGGCCGACCCGGTGAAGCGTGACCGCGCCACCACGGACTTCCGGCTGCTCCTGACCGAGGTGTCGACCTCGGGTGCGGTGCGGAGCGCGCTGTCGCCCGCCGGTGACGGGCTGCTGCAGTTGACGAAGGTCACCAACTAGCCCTCGACCCGCCGACGCTCGCGCAGGTCAGTCGAGGTACCGCAGGTACCGCTCGGGCGACTCGAGGAACGCACGCTCGTTCCGCACCAGGTCGAGGTCGCGCCATCCGGTGCGCCGCAGACCCCACTCGCCGACCTCGTTGATCTCGGCCCCGGGGAACGCGGCGAGCACGGGTGAGTGGGTCGAGAGCACGACCTGGCCGACACCCGTCTCGACGATGGACTGCAGGAGCCCGATCAGCGCCAGGCACCCCGAGAACGACAGCGCGGACTCCGGCTCGTCGAGGATCCAGAGCCCGGGCCACTGCGACCGGTGGATGACGAAGTCGAGGAACGACTCACCGTGGCTCCGTTCGTGGAACAGCGGCTCGGCTCCCCCGGGGTGCTGTTCGAGGTAGGTGAAGACCCCGTGCATCGTCTCCGCCCGCAGGAAGAAGCCGGACCGCACCGCGCCGGGCTCCCGGTGCAGGGCGATGTGCTCCCAGAGCTGCGATTCGCTCGGGCGGGTGCTGTGCCCGGACTTCGTCGAACCGCCCTCTGGCCCCATGCCGAAGGCGAGCGCCATCGCCTCGACCAGGGTGGACTTGCCGGCACCGTTCTCACCGACCAGCACCGTCACCGGAGCGAGGTCGAGCCCGTCGTCGAGGAGTTGCCGGACGGGCGCAACGGTCGCGGGCCAGACATCGCGCGGCATCGGGTCGGGCGCGTACTCCTCGACGCGGCGGATCGGCAGTCTCGTCCTCGGCACGGCCCCATCCTGCCGGAGCCGACCGACAGCGCCGGGGATGCTCCCGCCGCGGGATCGTCGGCGGACAGACGGAAGGCCCGGAGCGTACACGCTCCGGGCCTTCCGTTCTGGTGCTTCGACGTACTAGGCCGAGACGACCTCAGCGAGTGCGTCGTGGAGTTCCTTGGCCTCGGCATCGTTGACCGAGACGACCAGGCGGCCTCCACCTTCGAGCGGAACCCGCACGATGATGAGTCGACCCTCCTTAACAGCCTCCATCGGCCCGTCACCGGTCCTCGGCTTCATGGCTGCCATCAGATGTCCCCTTTCGTGCAGTAAATGCAGCCCCATTATCCCGTATGGAGGGGGCAACTGCGAAACCGCCCAGGTTGGGGGTGTCGGATGTGCCGTTCGGATGCTCCGCAGAACGCGGATCCACGGGCCTCAGGCACCCCGCATCGATCACGGCGGGGTCCAGTCGTAGCCGTCGATCCACCACGTGGAGTACAGCCAGACCCACTGCAGCCCGATGAACGCGACGACGACGGCCACGCGGTACACCCGCGACCGCGGCAGCGCGACGATGCCGAGCAGCGGTGCGATCGGCACGAGGATGCGCCAGGTGCTCGACTGCGGGAAGAACACCGCGAGCAGGTACACCAGGTACGCCACGCCCCAGAGTCGGAGCTCGATGCCGATCCGACGTGCGGCCGGCATGCCCACGAACGCCGCGAACCCGACGAGCACGACGACGAGCAGCACCGTGCCCGCCGGCTGTCCGAACCACCACCCGAACCCCTGCACCCACGGCGCGAACGGCACGAGTTCCTTCCAGCCGATGTACGACGACCGCCAGGCGAGCTCGGTGTCCGTGTAGGCCTTCGGCACGCCGGTGACCGCCCATGCGATCGCAGGCCAGGCCAGACCGACCAGACCCGACACCGTGGCGACCACCGCGGGTGGTACCAGCCGGCGGAGGGTCAGCGGTTCCGACGAGCGCACCCAGGCCGGGCGGATCGCCCACGCGGCCACGAAGAGCACCACCAGGAACGCGAAGGCGAGTCCCGTCGGTCGGGTCATGCCGAGCAGGAGCACGACGGGCAGCATCGCCCACCACCGTCGATCCACCATGAGCAGCAGCGCGACGAGCAGCAGGAACAGACCCATCGACTCCGCGTAGGCCACCTGGAACATCGCCGACACCGGTGCGACGCAGAACAGCACCGTGGCGAACGTCGCCCGTCCTGGGTCGAGGAACCGTCCCATGAGCCGGCGGAACACCAGCGCGGCCCCGAGTCCGGCGAGCAACGACACCGAGACCGCGACGGACTCGAACGACGCTCCGGTGAGCAGCGTGAGCGCGCGCACCAGGAACGGGTACGCGGGCATGAACGCCCACGCGTTCTCGGTCACGTGCCCTGCGGCGTCGACGGGCAGGGTCGACGGGTACCCGCCCGTGGCGATCACGCGGTACCAGGCGCCGTCCCAGATCGACGCGAACGACAGGTAGCCCGGGCTCTGCACGGTGAACGAGTTCGCCGCCTGCACGCGGGCGAAGGCGAGCATCATGGCGCCCGTGACGAGCCGCGCCAGCACGTAGACGACCGTGATGCGCACCCACCACGGGACGACCCGGTACCGGGCCCGCCAGCGGTTCCGAGCAGGGGTCTTCCGGGCGACCCCCGCCGTCGTCAGGCCGTCAGCCACCGACGCAGCCCGGCCTCGACCGCGGTGATCTGCGCGACCGGGACCTGCTCGTCGTCGTGGTGGGCGAAGACCGGCTCGCCGGGGCCGTAGTTGACCGCGGGGACCCCGAGCGCCGAGAAGCGTGCGACGTCGGTCCAGCCGTACTTCGGACGGGGCTCCGGTCCACCGACGGCCGCGACGAAGTCCTGCGCGAGCGGGGCGTCGAGCCCGGGGCGGGCACCGGCGGCGAGGTCGACGATCGTGACCTCGTACCCGTCGAACAGCTCGCGGATGTGGGCGACGGCCTCGTCGGCCGAGCGCGAGGGGGCGAACCGGTAGTTCACGTGCACCATCGCCTCGTCCGGGATGATGTTGCCCGCGATGCCGCCGCTGATACCGACCGCGTTCAGGCCCTCTCGGTACTCGAGCCCGTCGACCGTGACGGTCCGCGGCTCGTACGCGGCCAGGGTGGCCAGGATCGGGGCGGTCTTGTGGATGGCGTTGTCGCCGATCCAGCTCCGGGCGCTGTGCGACCGCTTGCCGAACGTGCGGATCTCGGCGCGGAGGTTGCCGTTGCACCCACCCTCGATCTGCGCCCCGGACGGCTCACCCAGGATCGCGAAGTCAGCGGCGAGGAGTTCGGGTCGCGTCCGGGCCAGGCGGCCGAGGCCGTTCAGGGCGTCGCTGACCTCTTCGTGGTCGTACCAGACCCACGTGACGTCGACCGAGGGGTCGACCAGGTCGTACGCGAGCTTGAGCTGCACCGCGCAGCCGGCCTTCATGTCGACGGTGCCGCGGCCCCAGAGGATCTCGGTGCCGTCCTCGGTGGTCCGGAACTCGGTCGGCAGGTTGTCGTTGAGCGGCACCGTGTCGATGTGACCGGCGATGACGACCCGGCGGTCGCGGCCCAGGTTCGTCCGCGCCACGATCGCGTCGCCGTCGCGGATCACCTCGAGGTGCGGCAGCGGTGCGAGCACGGCCTCGATCGCGTCGGCGAGGGCCTGCTCGTTGCCGGACACCGACTCGATGTCGCAGATGGCACGGGTGATGTCGATGGACGAGGCGGTGAGGTCGAGGTGCTCCGGCATGCGGGCAGCCTACCGGCCGCCCCTCGCACCGCCCCGGCAGTCCGGACGGTCGGCGACCCCACCCGCCCCGGCAGTCCGGCCGGACGGTGCCCGCCGACGGCCGCTCGGTACCCTGGAGCCGTGACCGACACGACTGCCACCGACCGCCCGACCCACGCCTGGGGCCACGGCCTCGCGACGATCGCCGCCGACGGCACGACGCTCGACACCTGGTACCCGGAGACGCACCTCGGCGCCCTGCCCGCCGACGCCGTATTCCCCGCCGAGCTGCAGGCGCACGTCGGTGACGACCCCCGCCGCGAGGTCCGGATCGACGCCGTCACCACCGAGATCACGATCGACGCCGGCCCGACGAGCACCCCGGACGCGTACCTCCGCCTGCACCTGCTGAGCCACCTGCACGTGCGTCCGAACGAGGTCTCCCTCGACGGCGTCTTCGGCCACCTGCCGATCGTCGCGTGGACGAACGCCGGCCCGGTGCATCCCGAGTCACTGACGCGACTGCGCCCCTCCCTGCAGCGCGCCGGCATCGCCGTGCACGCCGTCGACAAGTTCCCGCGCCTGCTCGACTACGTCGTGCCGGACCGCGTCCGCATCGGCGACGCCAACCGCGTCCGCCTCGGCGCACACCTGGCGCCGGGCACGACGGTCATGCACGAGGGCTTCGTCAACTTCAACGCCGGCACCCTCGGCGACGCCATGATCGAGGGGCGCGTCTCGCAGGGCGTCGTCGTCGGCAACGGCACCGACATCGGCGGTGGCGCCTCGATCATGGGCACGCTGTCCGGCGGCGGCACGCACCGTGTCTCGCTCGGCGAGCGCGCGCTGCTCGGCGCGAACGCGGGCCTCGGCATCTCGCTCGGCGACGACTCCGTCATCGAGGCCGGGCTCTACGTCACGGCGGGCACGAAGGTGGTCCTGGTCGGCGCGGCCACGAACCCCGACGGCACCCCGAAGACCGTCAAGGCCGCCGAGCTCTCCGGCACCCCGAACATCCTGTTCCGCCGCAACAGCATCAGCGGCGCCGTCGAGGCGCTGCAACGCACGGGCGAGGGCATCCAGCTGAACACCGCGCTGCACGCATAGCGCCGCTCAGCGCCTCCGCTGATATTTCTTCTCTTGCACGTCACGTTTCGTCTCGATACGGTGTGGCCAATGCCGCACCGCCGCGGCGCAACAAGCCAAGGGGAGAACATGTCACTTCGCACCACCGGCATCACGCTCGGGACAACCGTCGCGATCATCATGTCGAGCGTGCTCGTCGCACCGTCCGCGCACGCAGTCGACCGCTCCGCGCCCAGCAGCACGGCCGGTCCATCGACGACGCAACCGCTGACGGACGTCACACCAGAGCAACTCGACGTCGCTGTTGCTGAAGCCCGCGCCGGCGGGTACGTCATCGACGAGCGGATCGAGCGTGACGGCGCGCGCATGACCACCATCGAGCTCGGAGACGGCTTCTCGTTCGACATCGTGCAGGGTGATCCTCGAGCTCGTCTCGGGGCAGGCAGCGACAAGTACGGAACCTACGTCTCCTTCAACGCGACTGATCAGTCCGCGATCATCAGCGGAGCTGGCTGGGCTCTGGGCGCGGGTGTCTGCGCCATCAGTGCCGGGACGTTCTGCGTGGTGGCCGGCGCAATCATCGCCGCCGCAACGTGGGCGGTGACCACCAACGGGATCCGATGCGGATCGAAGTCGCTCCGCGTCTACCCCTTCAACGGCGCACGAAACCCTCGATGCGTGTGACGCCACGACCGATCGGAGTCAGCTGATGCAGGTACTCGTCGCGACCGTCTTCAGCATCTGCCTGGTGGCGTTCGGCGTCGTCATCACGACCTCACCGGCGACGGCAGGACTGTGGACGAGCAATGCTCTGGGGACGGTGGCGCTCTTCGCCGCGATCCTGATCACCGGGACCGCAATCCGGCATCACCGGAAGCGGCCCTGAAACGATGCTTGGAGGCCCGGTGCCGGTCCACGACACCGCCACCGGGCCTCCAGGCCGTTGCGTCCAGCGCCCCGCCCCGCGAGCGGTCACGACGCGCCGCCTGCGCGCGCCGAGGGCGCACGAACCGTCGCTCCGGCACTCGCCGGACGACAGTTCGCGACCGCTCGGCGGAAGTGAGCGGCACGTCCTGCCTCCTCACGCAGACCGACGCACGCACGCCAGGCCCGGAGCCGGTCCACGAGACCGGCACCGGGCCTCCCGGCCGTCGCGTCCAGAGCCCGCCCCGCCCTGCGAGTGGTCACAACACGCCGTCCGCGTGCGCCGAGGGCGCGCGAACCGTCGTTTCGACACCCGCCGGGCGACAGTTGATGCCCACTCGGCGGAGGTGAGCGGCGCCTCCTGCCGCCCCGTGCGACCCGGCGCACACGCACGAACGCCCCGCGCCACGGAACCGTGGGGCGGGGCGTTCGGAGTCGTCAGCGCTCGGGGACGTCGCGCTCGGGCGCCCCCACGTAGAGCTGCTGCGGGCGCCCGATCTTGTTGAGCGGGTCGTTGTTCAACTCGCGCCACTGGGCGATCCACCCCGGCAGACGCCCGATGGCGAACAGGACGGTGAACATCCGCGGCGGGAAGCCCATCGCCTTGTAGATGATGCCGGTGTAGAAGTCGACGTTCGGGTAGAGCTTGCGGCTGACGAAGTACTCGTCCTCGAGCGCGATCTGCTCGAGTTCCATCGCGATGTCGAGCAGGTCGTCCTGCACGCCGAGGGACTCGAGGACCTCGTGCGCGGACTCCTTGACGAGCTTCGCGCGCGGGTCGTAGTTCTTGTACACGCGGTGCCCGAAGCCCATGAGCTTGACGCCCTGCTCCTTGTTCTTCACCCGCTCGACGAAACGCGTGACGGGCTCGCCCGAGTCCTTGATCTGCTGGAGCATCTCGAGCACGGCCTCGTTCGCACCGCCGTGCAGCGGGCCGTACAGGGCGTTGATGCCGGCCGAGATCGAGGCGAACATGTTCGCCTTCGTCGAGCCGACCATGCGCACCGTCGAGGTCGAGGCGTTCTGCTCGTGGTCCTCGTGGAGGATGAGGAGCCGCTCGAGCGCCTTCGAGAGCACCGGGTTGGGCTTGTAGGTCTCGGCCATGGTGCCGAAGTTCAGCCGGAGGAAGTTGTCGACGAACGACAGCGAGTTGTCCGGGTACAGGAACGCCTGCCCGATGGCCTTCTTGTGGGCGTACGCGGCGATGACCGGGAGCTTGGCGAGGAGCCGGACGGTCTGCAGCTCGACCTTCTCGGGGTCGTCGACGTCCATGTCGTCCTCGTAGTACGTGGACAGGGCGCTCACGGCGCTCGACAGCACGGACATCGGGTGCGCCGAGTGCGGCAGGGCGTCGAACAGGCGGCGGAGGTCTTCGTGCAGCAGGGTGTGCCGACGGATGCGGGCGTCGAACTGCTCGAGCTCGGCGGGGGTCGGCAGCTCGCCGTAGATCAGGAGCCACGCGACCTCGAGGAAGGTGCAGTTCGCGGCGATCTGGTCGATCGGGTACCCGCGGTAGCGCAGGATCCCCTGGTCGCCGTCGATGTAGGTGATCGCGCTCTTCGTCGCACCGGTGTTCACGAACCCGTAGTCGAGCGTGTTCATCCCGGTCTGCTTCTTGAAGGTCGAGATGTCGATCGCGGACGCGCCGTCGACGCTCTGCAGGATCGGGAACTCCGCCGTGCCACCCGGGAACGTCAGCGTCGCGGTCGCGCCCTGCTGTTCGGCGGCGGGACTCACGGGGACGGGCGTGGTGGGCGGTGTGGCCGTCTTCTGAGCGTCATTGGCAGTGTCAGTCACGAGGACAGCCTAATCGCGGCACCTGTCGGCCGTGCACACATCCCAGGTGACGATCTGGTGGTTCCCACGGATTGCGGGCACCACCGGAAACACTCGTGTCCGTGCTACGCGGTGCCGAGGCGACGGCTGCTCGCCAGTCGCTGTGCCGCCGCGGCGATGCGTTCGTCGGTCGCTGTGAGGGCCACGCGGACGTGTTCGCCCCCCGCTGCACCGTAGAACGTGCCCGGTGCGACGAGGATCCCGCGGTCGGCGAGCCAGGCCACGGTGTCGAGTGCGGGTTCGCCCCGGGTTGCCCAGAGGTAGAGCCCGGCCTCGCTGTGGTCGATCCGGAACCCGGCACCCTCGAGTGCTCGCCGGAGCATGTTCCGTCGCGCTCGGTAGCGGGCCTTCTGCTGCTGCACGTGGGTCTCGTCCTGGAGCGCGACGACCATGGCCTGCTGCACGGGCAGCGGCGGCATGAGCCCGGCGTGCTTCCGGACGGCCAGGACGTCGGCCAGGATCGCGGCGTCACCGGCGACGAAGGCCGCACGGTACCCGGCGAGGTTCGACTGCTTCGACAGCGAGTACACGCTCAGCACGCCGTCGAGCGAGTCGCCGACGACCCGGGGGTCCAGGATCGTGGGGGTCGGGGTGGTGGCGTACTCGGGTTCCCACCCGAGCTCGGCGTAGCACTCGTCACCGACGATGACGGCCCCGAGCTCGCGGGCGCGCACCACGGCGGCACGGAGCTCGTCGACCGTCAGCACGCGGCCGTCCGGGTTGCCCGGGGAGTTCAGCCACACGAGCTTGGTGGTGGACGGCCACGCCTCGGGGTCGTCCGACGCGAGGGCCTCCGCACGGACCAGTGCGGCACCGAGCTCGTACGTCGGGTACGCGGCGGCCGGGAACACCACGGTGTCACCGGGGCCGATGCCCAGCCAGAGCGCCAGGCCCGCGATGAACTCCTTCGAGCCGATCGTCGGCAGCGCGTTCGCCTCGGTCAGGGCGACGCTGTGCCGGCGGCCGTACCAGTCCGCGATGGCCTGCCGCAGCGCCGGGGTGCCGGCGACCTGCGGGTAGGCGTGCGCGTCGGTCGCGGTGGCCAGTGCGGTGCGGACGACCTCGGGCGTGGGGTCGACGGGCGATCCCACGCTGAGGTCGACGATGCCGCCCTCGTACGCCGCGGCACGCTGCTTGAACGGGACGAGCTGGTCCCAGGGGAAGTCGGGGAGGTCGAGCGCCACGAGGGGTCCGGTCAGCCGCGGACGGGCTCGGCCGCGACGACGGGGTGGTCCTTGTGGATCACGCCGACCTTCGCGGCGCCGCCGGGCGACCCGACCTCGTCGAAGAACTCGACGTTGGCCTTGTAGTAGTCGGCCCACTGGTCGGGCAGGTCGTCCTCGTAGTAGATGGCCTCGACGGGGCACACCGGCTCACACGCACCGCAGTCGACGCACTCGTCGGGGTGGATGTAGAGCGAGCGGTCACCCTCGTAGATGCAGTCGACCGGGCATTCGTCGATGCAGGCGCGGTCCTTGACGTCGACACAGGGCTGGGCGATCACGTAGGTCACGGTTCGGGTGCTCCCTTCGACGAGCGGGTTCGAGTCTACTCGCGGCCCGGGGCCGTCCGGGACCGCAGCCCCGACAGGTCCGGCCACGCGAGGACCAGGGCGGCGATCACCGCGGGGGCGAAGGTCCACACGTACCCGGCCGCGTTGGCGAGGACGAGCGGCGAGCTCTCCCCGCCGACCGACACGAGCACCTGCGTCGCGACGAGGATCCCGATGCCGATCGCGGCGACCATCGCCCGCGAGCGGTAGACGAGCCGCACGCCCACGGTCAGGCCGAGCACGATGAGGGTGGTGACGACGAGCCCGACCGGGAACGCGCCGAGCGTCTGCTGGTGCGTGACCGTCCCGAGCCCGCCGGCGAGCAGCCCGAGCAGCAGCGAGACGACGACCGCCGCGGCCTTGCCCTGGCCGGACATCTCGGCGTAGGTCTGCGGGGCCGCTGGCTGCGGGGCCGCGTCGTGCCGGAACGCCTCGACCGCCGGGGCGTGCTGCCGGACGCCGTGCGGCATCACCCACGACAGGGCCGCGGGGTCGGCGGGGTCCACGGGGTCGACGGCGACCTGGGAGCGGTACTGCTCGACGGCCGCACGCACCTTGGCGCGGACCGGCAGGACGTCGACCGTGACGTCGGCCTGGCCGCTGGCGGGGTCGACGATCATCGAGAAGGGGACCTCCTCGGCACGGGCCGCGTACTGCGCCGCGTGGTGCATCCGCACGTGGTCGGGGTGCCCGTAGCCGCCGTCGTCGGCGTAGCTGATCACCGCGTCGGCACCGGTGGAGCGGATCGCCGCGCGGACGTCGTCGACGACCTCGCCCAGGTCGGCCGCGGTCAGCGAGTCGGCCGGGGCGTCGTCCGCGGCGGTGGCCCGACCGTCCGGGCCCCACTGCATGCCGGAGTCGACGTAGCGGCGCTCCGGCAGGTCGGTCGGCCGGGCCCCGGGCCCGCCGAGCCACAGGTGCTGCGGACCGCCGAGGGCGGCGAGGGCCGCGGCGATCTCGGTCTCCCGGTGCCGTGCCACCCGCGCGGCGTCCCCAGCCAGCGGGGCCAACTGCTCCGTGAGCATCTCACCGCGCTCGCCCCGGGTCGCGGTGAGCACGGTCACCTCGGCGCCGCGCTCGAGCAGGGTCGCGATGGTCCCGCCCGACGAGAGCGTCTCGTCGTCGGGGTGGGCGTGCACGATCAGGACGCGCTCGGGGCGTGTGACGGGGGCCTTCGACATCGTCCCCAAGGGTACGGGACTAGCGGGGCGTGACGATGTAGGTCGCCGTGACGCCGCCGCTGTCCTTGGCCTCCGAGAAGGTCAGGACGACGCGGTAGGCGTCGCTCCGGAACATGCCGAACGCGCTCGACGAGTCGGCACGCTTGGCCGACTCGGTGTACCCGGCCTCGGTGAGCTGCTGCACGGCGGTCTGGAAGTCGTCGACCGAGGCCGCCCGGACCTGCGCGACCCACCCGGAGCCGTTCGGTCCGGCTCCCCCGCCGAGCACGGTGCCGTCGACGAGCGGGACGTCGGCCGACGGGAACCCGTCGGGCACCTTGCCGTCGGACGTCACGTCGGCGCCCTCGAGCGCCGTGTCGAGCGCGCCGTCGATGCCGCCGGCGACCGAGGACATGCCGTCCTGGATCGCCTTGCCGTCGATGCCGGCGACCCCGTCGGCCACGTTCGACGCGACGGAGGATCCGAGGTCGGTGGCCTGCTGCACCGCCTGGGTCGAGCAGCCGGTGAGCCCGGCCAGGGCGATGCCGGCAGCGACGGCGGCGATCAGCGGGGTACGGAGGGAACGCATGGCGCGACCGTAACGGACGAGCCGGGAGGCCCGGCGCGAGTTGGCTGTGAACGTGCCGTCCCCGGGGCGGTCACGTGCGCGGCGGGGCCGCCCCGGGCCTCCTTCCCGACGGACGTGTCAGGCGACGTAGGCGCGCGTTGCCGCGACCAGGGCGTCGACGCCGACCGGGATCGCGGTCTCGGCCTGTGGCGCGTAGAACGGCGAGTGGTTGCTCGGGATCTCCTCGCCGCGGCGGAAGCGCTCCGGGTCGGTGATGCCCGTGAACCAGTACACGAGCGGCGCTCCGGCGGCGGTGGCGAGCTGACCGACGTCCTCCGACGCCATGGCGAGCCCGATCTCCAGGTCGCGGGCTCCCGGCACCTCGGCACGGATGGCGTCGAGCACGGTGGCGGCGGCCTCGGCGTCGTTCACGGTGACCTCGGCGCCCGGTGCACGCACGATCGTCGGCTCGGACAGGCCGCCGGCCGTGCTCTCGGCCCGGACGATGCGCTCGATCGAGGCGATGATGCGCTGGCGGGTCTCCTCGTTGCGGGCGCGGGTCGAGATCTCGATGACGGCCTCGTCGGGGATGATGTTCGCCCGCGTGCCGGCGTGGAAGCTGCCGACGGTGACGACCCCCGCGTCGCTCGGCGAGACCTCGCGGGCGACGACGGTCTGCAGCCGCACGACGGCCGAGGCCGCGGTGACGACCGGGTCGAGCGAGGCCTGCGGCGCCGAACCGTGCGCCCCTCGGCCGTTGAAGGTCACCGTCAGCCGGTCGCTCGACGCCATCACGGGGCCGGTGCCGACCGCGACGATGCCGACCGGTGCGGGTGCGGAGTGCTGCCCGAGCACGACGTCCGGCTTCGGGAACCGCTCGACCAGGCCGTCCTCGACCATCGCGCGGGCGCCGGAGATGACCTCTTCTGCAGGCTGGAAGACGGCGACGACCGTGCCACGCCAGTCCCCCGTGGTCGCGACCAAGCGCTCGAGCGTGCCGAGCAGCCACGTGACGTGGATGTCGTGGCCGCAGGCGTGCATGGTGGGGACCTCGCGGCCCTCGTCGTCGGTGCCGACGTGCTCGCTGGCGTACGACAGGCCGGTCCGCTCCTGCACGGGCAGGCCGTCCATGTCGGCGCGGAGCCAGACCACGGGGCCCTCGCCGTTCGACACGACACCGACGACGCCGGTGCCGCCGACGCCCGTCGTCACCTCGATCCCACCGATCTCGGCGAGCTTCGCAGTGATGACACCGGCGGTGCGGTGCTCCTGGAAGCCGAGCTCCGGGTGGGCGTGCAGGTCCTGGTAGATCGAGAGCAGGTCGAGAGTCACGCTGACCACGGTACAACCGCGAACGGCCCGGCCACCTGTTGCAGGTGACCGGGCCGTCGGACGGAGGACGGGCCTCCGCGGGTGTTGCTCGTGCCGGTGCTTACGCGTCCTGGCGCTTCAGGCGGGCGTACGAGCGCTGGCGGGCCTGCGCGTCGAGCTCGACCTTGCGGATGCGGACGGCGTCGGGGGTGACCTCGACGCACTCGTCCTCGCGCGCGAACTCCAGGCACTCCTCGAGGGAGAGCTGGCGCGACGGCGTCATCGACTCGAAGGAGTCGGCGTTCGCCGAACGCATGTTCGTGAGCTTCTTCTCCTTCGTGATGTTGACGTCCATGTCGTCGGCGCGCGAGTTCTCGCCGATGACCATGCCCTCGTAGACCTCTTCGGTGGGGTTGACGAAGAACGTCATCCGCTCCTGCAGGTTCGTGATGGCGAACGGCGTGACGACACCCGAGCGGTCGGACACGATCGAGCCGTTGATGCGGGTCTGGATCGGGCCGGCCCACTCGTCGTAGCCGTGCGAGATCGCGTTGGCGATGCCGGTTCCGCGGGTCTCGGTCAGGAACGACGTGCGGAAGCCGATCAGGCCACGCGACGGGACGATGAACTCCATGCGCACCCAGCCGGTGCCGTGGTTCGTCATGTTCTCCATGCGGCCCTTGCGGGCGGCCATGAGCTGCGTGATCGCGCCGAGGTACTCCTCCGGCGTGTCGATCGTCATGTGCTCGTACGGCTCGAGCAGCTTGCCGTTGTCGTCACGCTTCGTGACCACCTGGGGCTTGCCGACGGTGAGCTCGAAGCCCTCACGACGCATCTGCTCGACGAGGATGGCCAGTGCGAGCTCGCCGCGACCCTGGACCTCCCACGCGTCCGGACGACCGATGTCGAGGACCTTGAGCGAGACGTTGCCGATGAGCTCGCGGTCGAGGCGCTCCTTGACCATGCGGGCGGTCAGCTTGTGGCCCTTGACCTTGCCGACGAGCGGGCTGGTGTTCGTGCCGATCGTCATCGAGATCGCCGGGTCGTCGACCGTGATGGTCGGCAGCGGACGGACGTCCTCGGGGTCGGACAGGGTCTCACCGATGGTGATCGTGTCGAAACCGGCGACGGCGACGATGTCACCGGGGCCGGCCGACTCGGCCGGGTAGCGCTCGAGCGCCTTGGTGATGAGGAGCTCGGTGATGCGGGCGTTGACGACGGTGCCGTCGTGCTTGACCCACGCGACCGTCTGGCCCTTCTTCATCGTGCCGTGGAAGATGCGCAGCAGCGCGAGGCGACCGAGGAACGGCGACGCGTCGAGGTTGGTGACGTGGGCCTGCAGCGGGTGCTGGTCGTCGTACTTCGGCGCCGGCACGTGCTGCAGGATGGCCTCGAACAGGGGCTCGAGGTCGTCGTTGTCGGGCAGCGAGCCGTCCGCGGGCTTGTTGCGCGACGCGGCACCGGCACGACCCGAGGCGTAGACCACGGGGACGTCGAGGATCGCGTCGAGGTCGAGGTCGTCGACCTCGTCCGACAGGTCCGAGGCCAGCCCGAGCAGCAGGTCCTGCGACTCGGAGACGACCTCGTCGATGCGGGAGTCGGGGCGGTCCGTCTTGTTGACGAGCAGGATCACCGGGAGCTTCGCGGCGAGCGCCTTGCGGAGCACGAAGCGGGTTTGGGGCAGCGGACCCTCGGACGCGTCGACGAGCAGGACGACACCGTCGACCATGGACAGGCCGCGCTCGACCTCGCCACCGAAGTCGGCGTGGCCGGGGGTGTCGATCACGTTGATGGTGATGGGACCGCCCGCGCCGAACTCACCGGCGTGCTTGCCGTTGTAGAGCACCGACGTGTTCTTCGCGAGGATCGTGATGCCCTTCTCGCGCTCGAGGTCGTTCGAGTCCATCATGCGGTCTTCGCCCTCGAAGTGGGCGTCGAACGAGTTGGTCTGCGTGAGCATCGCGTCGACGAGGGTGGTCTTGCCGTGGTCGACGTGTGCCACGATGGCGACGTTGCGCAGGTCGGACCGGGTGGCGAGCGCCATACAGGACATCCTTCAATTTCTGGGAGAGTGTCGGGCCAGCTGGTGATCAACCCCGTTGGTCGATCGGCACCGCACCCGTGGGCAGAACGCCCGACACGCCAGTCTACCGGTAGTTCGCAAGCGACAGGAGTACAGCGCATGAGCCGTCGGCGAACGTGGGTCGAGATCGCCATCGTCCTACTGCTCTCGCTCGGCGCCAGCGCCCTCTGGTCGATCCTGCAGATCATCGACGACCTGTCGCAGACGACCCCGCTCGGCGAGCAGTCGACGGCGCTGAACACCTCGTCGACGACGGTGCAGTACGTCGATCTCGCCCGGCAGCTCCTGGGCATCGCGGTGGACCTGGCCCCGGTGGCGCTCGTCTGCTACCTGCTGTGGGACACGTCGCGGCCGCACCTCGGCCGGCTCGGGATCGACCGGTTCCGGGCGAAGCCGGACCTGGGCGGCCCGGCGCTCATCGCCCTGTGCATCGGGATCCCGGGGCTCGCACTGTACTTCGCGGGTCGGGCACTCGGCATCACCGTCGCGGTCGACCCCGCCGCACTGAACTCGTACTGGTGGACGGTCCCGGTCCTGCTGCTGTCCGCGATCCGCTCGGGCCTGCAGGAGGAGGTGATCGTGATCGGGTACCTGTACGCCCGGCTCGGCGACCTGGGGTGGGGCCGCTGGCAGGTGATCCTGTCGACCGCTCTGCTGCGCGGCAGCTACCACCTGTACCAGGGGTTCGGCGCGTTCATCGGCAACGCGGTGATGGGCATCGTGTTCGGCTGGATCTACACGCGGTGGGGCCGGCTCCTGCCGCTCGTCATCACGCACGCCCTGCTCGACGCGGTGGTCTTCGTCGGGTACCCCTGGGTGGCGCACGCGTTCCCGCAGTTGTTCTCGTAGGCCACGCCAGCGGCTCGTCGACGCGCCGCTGGCCGTTCAGCGCTCCCCCGAGCGCATCCACAGCCGCCGCACAGCGCGCCGAGGGGCGACCACCGCCGTGCCGCCCTACCGTGAGACCCATGAGCATCCCCGCGATCGGCGAACCGGCCCCGTCGTTCACCCTGCCCGGGATGGTCGTGCGCGGCGGCATCCGCACCGACGACGAGTACGACCTGTCCGCCGAGATCGGCCGGACCGTGGTGCTGGCCTTCTACCCGGGCGACGCGACGGCGGTCTGCACGGCCCAGCTCTGCAGCTACCAGGCCGAACTCGACGAGTTCAGCGACCTCGGCGCGACCGTGTGGGGCATCAGCCCGCAGGCACTCGACTCGCACGAGGGGTTCGCACGCGGGTCCTCGCTCGCGTTCCCGCTGCTCAGCGACACCGCGGGCTCGGTGGTCCGCGCCTACGGGGTGCAGGCACCGGGCATCGGCCTGCGCCGATCGGTCTTCGTGATCGGCCCCGACGGCGTGGTCCGCTGGCGGCACATCGGTCTGGTCGGTCTGCGGTTCCCGAAGGCCGAGACCATCCGCGAACAGATCGAACTGCTCGTTTCGTAGTCCCGGGCGTGGGAGTCCCCTGAATGCGTCGCGATGGGGTATTGACACCCCAACTGGGGGCGACGACCATTGTCGGCACGAGGGTCCGTCCAGGATCTGCCTCCCCGGGGAATCGGGTCGTCCGGAGATACGCGCCGGTGTGTCACACCCGCTCCCCGGGCGTCTCCGGGGAGGCATCTCGTACCCTCGTCCGGTGCCCACCACCATCGTCGCCCCCGGCCTGCGCGCCCTCGCCGTCGTTCTCTGGGTCGTGGCAGTCGTGCTCGTTCCGCTGGCCCTGCTCGGCGGCGGCGCCGCCTGGCTCGTGCCGATCCCGAGCATCGCCGTCGCGTTCGTCGCCTGGGCTGCGCTGTGGCGTCCCCGGATCGAGCTGACGCCGGAGCACCTGCGCATCGTGGACGTCCGGCGGACCAGCACCTACACCTGGTCCCGCATCAGCGAGGTGCGGACGAAGTACGGCATCGAGGTGGTCACCAGCGAGGGCGTCCGCCGTGTCTGGATCGCGACCCGCCCGACGGCGCGTCTCGCCGAGCACACCGGTGACCAGCCGGGAGGCCCGGATCGCCTGGACGTCGACGCTGCGGCCGCGCGGATGCTGGCCCACGTGCCCGCCCCGGCAGCGCAGGACGGCCCACCCCCGTCGACCGTGACGGCTGCGCCGATCACGCACCGCACCCACGGCTGGACGATCCTGGCGATGGTCGTCCTCGGGGTCGCGGCGTCGCTCGCGGCGGCACGGTTCTAGCGTCCGCGCAGTCCGCGCAGTCCTCGCGGCCGTGCCGCACGACAGCGCCCCGACACAGGACGACACCCCCGACGTCGTGCGACGTCGAGGGTGTCGTTCGTGAACGCGGTCGCGACTACTTCGTGTAGCCGACGTCCTGCCACTTGACCGAGGACTGCTGGAACTGCGCCGGACCGTAGTTCACCAGGTCCTTGCGCACACCCCAGGCGTACGGCTCGGCGAACAGCGGGATGGTGCCGGCGACCGCGACGATCTTCTTGTCGATGGCCTGGGCGTCCTTGATGCGAGCGTCCGGGTCGAGCTCGCCGTTCGCCTTGTCCCACGCGGCACCGAGCGAGTCGTCCGTCACGCCGGTGTAGTTCTGGCCGGCGTCGGCGGGGTAGTAGATCGACTTCAGCGACGAGATCGGGAACGGCGTGCCCTGCCACGCGAAGTACGTGGCGTCGAAGTCACGGGTCGTCGTGGTGATGTACTTCGTGAAGAAGTCGTCGGTGGGCACGGTGTCGATGGTCACCTTGAAGCCGGCGAGCTTGGTCTGCTGCTGCACGAGCTGCGCGATGTTCGCCGAGTTCGGGTTGTCCGACGGGATCACGAAGCGGACGTCGAGTTCCTTGCCGCCCTTGGTCGCGTAGCCGTCCGAGCCGATCTTCCAGCCCGCGTCCTCGAGCTTCGACTTCGCCTTCTCGGTGCTGTAGCCGTAGACGCTCGACACGTCGTCCTGGTAGCCCTCCTGACCGGGCAGGTACGTCAGGTTGTTGAGCACGTCGCCCGGGCTCTTCACCGGCGACAGGATCGCCTGGGCGAGCACCTTGCGGTTGATCGCCTGCGCGAACGCCTGGCGCACGTCCTGGTCCTTGAATACGTCCGATGTGCCGTTCAGCGTGATCTGGCGCTGCGTGGTACCGAGCGACCGCTCGATCTTCGAGTCCGAGCGCGAGTTCGCCGTCTTGAGGTTGTCGGCGCTGCCGTTCAGGTTGAACGCGTCGAGCTCCTTGTTGCCGTACGCCTGGGCGACACCGTCACGGGACACCGTCTTGAAGACGATCGTGTCGAGCTTGCCCTCGTCGCCCCACCACTTCGGGTTCTTCTCGAAGGTCACGACGCCGCCGTTGGCGTCGAAGGACTTCAGGATGTACGGACCACCGGAGACGTACGTCTTGCCGTCGGCCGCGTACGGGCCCTTGGCCCAGGCCTTGTTGAAGTGGTCCGGGGTGTCGACGGCCCAGTACGGGTAGATCGCCGTGAAGACCGACGCCCAGTCGGCGTTGGTCTTCGAGAACGTCATGATGACGTCACGCTCGTCGGAGCCCTGCTTGACCGAGTCCACGTCCTCCCACACGTTGGTGGCGAGGGGCGCGAAGGCCTTGTTCGTGCCGTTCAGCGCCTTCCAGTTCGCGATGACGTCCTTCGCGCTGATCGGGGTGCCGTCCGACCACACGGCCTTCGGGTTGATCTTGATCTCGACGGTCTGGGGCGAGTCCTTCGTCAGCTCGATCGAGTCGACGAAGTCCTTGTTCGCCTCCCACTCGCCGTTCTCCTTGAACTGGATGAAGCTCGGCAGGTAGGTGCCGGAGATCGTGTTGTCGTCGACCGTCCCCGAGTCCAGGTTCTGCAGCTGCCAGTTGGCCGGAGCCGTGTCGATCGGCAGGGTGATCGACCCGCCGTCCTTGACGTCGGCGCGGTCCGCGACGGTCCAGCCGGTCGACTTCAGTGACGACTCGGCGACCGCGGAGCTGCTGTTGCCGGCCTGTCCGCCGCCCGAGCAGCCCGCCAGCACGACGGCGGCAGCCGCAGCGGTGGCGAGGACGGCGATGCCCTTGATCCTCTTTCGCATGGCGAGGATTCCCTTTCGTTGTGGTTCGCGCGGATCGCGCTGGACCGCGGCGGCCCCCGCCGTCGCGTCTGTTGGTTGAGAACCCTAGCCACATCCGAAGGCGGCACAAGGGTCTGTGCGATGAATCGAAACACGCTCGTAACGAATGTTGCATAGCGTCACTTCCGTTGTCCCAACCAGTCGCCCGAACGGCTAGCCTGTCGCCACCGACAACGCCGTCCGGTCGGACGGCCGCACCCAGAGGTCACGAACCACATGCTCGCCTTCATCGCAAAGCGGATCGTCAACTACATCGTCCTGACGATCGTGGCGACCACGCTCGGGTACATCCTCGCCAGCACGACGCTCAACCCGGCGGCCCGGTTCCTGGGGCGCAACCCGGCCGTGCCGCAGGGCACCATCGAGGCGTCGCTCCGCAAGCTCGGCGCCGATCCGGACACCCCGCTCCTCGTCCGCACCTGGGACTGGTGGGTCGGTCTGGTGACGCACGGCTCGCTCGGCATGAGCACCCGCGGCACCGAGGTGACGGCCGACATCATCGCCCGCTCCGGCACGAGCCTGCGGCTGCTCGTGATCGGCACGCTGCTCGGCGCGATCCTCGGGGTGCTCCTCGGGGTCTGGAACGCGGTCCGGCAGTACCGCACCTCCGACCAGGTCTCGACGTACCTGTCGTTCGCGGTGCTCGCCACCCCGACCTTCGTCATCGCGGTCGTGCTGATGATCCTCGCGACCACGCTCAACCAGGGCGTCGGGACGCAGGTGATCCGGTTCACGGGCGAGTACACGCCGGGGGTGACCGGGTTCTTCCCGGTGCTCGGCGACCGGCTCGTGCACCTGTTGCTACCGACGATCTCGCTGACGATCGGTGCCGTCGCCACGTACTCGCGCTACCAGCGCTCGGCGATGCTCGACGTGCTGTCGAACGACTTCATCCGCACCGCACGCTCGAAGGGCCGCACCCGCGGGTCGGCGATCATGCGCCACGGCGTGCGGGTCGCCCTCATCCCGATGTCAACCTTCTTCGCGTACTCGTTCGGACTCATCCTGACCGGCGCGAGCATCACCGAGCTGGTCTTCAGCTGGCACGGGATGGGCGAGTACTTCGTCCAGAGCATCAGCAACAACGACATCAACGCGGCATCGGGCACGATCCTCTTCACGGCGATCCTCGTGCTCATCGCAGGGACCCTCGCGGACCTGCTGTACGCCGCGCTCGACCCGCGAGTGAGGGTGTGACCCGTGTCTGTTCTCGACCCCACGACCACGACCACCGCCGGTGACCCCGGCGACGGCAACGCCGGGACGCCGGCGCACGTCATCGAGGTGACGGGCGGCCGCACCCCGCTCTGGCGCAAGGTGTTCGGCACCTGGCGCGCGCGCATCGGCGGCAGCGCCCTGCTGCTCATCATCCTCTGGGCGTTCCTCGGCCCGTACCTGTACCACTGGAACGCCGTCGACTCCGACGGACTCGCGTTCGGCATGCCGCCGAGCGCCGCGCACTGGTTCGGCACGAACGACATCGGCCAGGACATCTACGCGCAGACCCTGGTCGGCCTGCAGAAGTCGCTGCTCATCGGCCTGATCGCCGGGCCGGCAGCGACCCTGATCGCCGGCATCGTCGGCGCGATCGCCGGGTACTTCGGCGGCGTCACCGACCGGCTGCTCGTGTGGGTCATCGACCTGCTGCTCGTGATCCCGTCGTTCTACGCGCTCGTGCTGCTCAGCCCGGTCTTCAAGAACCTGACGTGGGTGGCCCTCATCGTCGGCCTCGCGGTGTTCAGCTGGATGGTGATGGCCCGCGTGATCCGCGGCCAGACGATGTCCCTGCGCGAGCGCGACTACGTCAAGGCCGCCCGGTTCATGGGCGTCCCGGCGTTCACGATCATCCGCCGGCACATCCTGCCGAACGTGGCGTCGCTGCTCATCATCGACGCCACGCTCGGCGTCGGCGCCGCGATCCTGGCGGAGAGCTCGCTGAGCTTCTTCGGCTTCGGCATCCAGATCCCCGACGTCTCGCTCGGCACCCTGCTCGCCGCCGGCAGCCAGTCCGCCGTCACCCGACCGTGGCTGTTCGTCCTGCCCGCCGCGACCCTGGTCGCGACCGTGCTCTCGACCAGCCTGCTCGGCGACGCCCTGCGCGACGCCATCGACCCCACCTCCGGAGCCAACCGTGACTGAGCCGCTGCTCACCGTGTCCGACCTGTCGGTCACGTTCAACCCGAAGACCAAGCCCGTGTACGCGGTCCGGGGTGTCGACTACTCGGTGGCCCCCGGTGAGTTCCTCGGCATCGTGGGCGAGTCGGGTTCCGGCAAGTCGGTGTCCTCGATGGCCGTGATGGGTCTGCTGCCGTCGTCCGCCCAGGTGCAGGGCAGCATCCGGTTCGACGGGCAGGAGCTCGTCGGCAGGAACGACCGCGAGATGTCGGCGCTGCGCGGTCGGGACATCGCGATGGTGTTCCAGGACCCGCTGTCCGCCCTGACGCCGGTGTACACGATCGGCCAGCAGATCATCGAGGGCCTGCGCCTGCACGACCGCTCCCTCACCCAGCACGCCGCACGCACCCGCGCCGAGGAACTCCTGCGCATCGTCGGCATCCCGAACCCGGCGCGACGACTCGACGCGTTCCCGCACGAGTTCTCCGGCGGCATGCGACAGCGCGCGATGATCGCCATCGCCATCGCGAACGACCCGAAGCTGATCATCGCGGACGAGCCGACCACGGCGCTCGACGTGACGATCCAGGCGCAGATCCTCGACGTGCTGCAGACCGCCAAGGACATGACCGGTGCGGCCGTCGTGCTCATCACGCACGACCTCGGCGTCGTCGCCGGCAACGCCGACCGCGTCGCCGTGATGTACGCGGGCCGGATCGTCGAGACGGCGCCGGTGCTCCCCCTGTTCCGCGAGCCGGTGATGCCGTACACGATCGGGCTGCTCCGCTCGATGCCGAACATGACGTCCGCCCGCACCGAGCGGCTCGTCCCGCTGGACGGCCGCCCGCCCCTGCTCACGCAGAAGCCGACCGGCTGCCCGTTCGCCGACCGCTGCCCCGCCGTCATCGACGCCTGCCGCGACGGCGAACCCGCCCTCGTCGCACCGTCGGTGCCGCAGAGCGCCGACAACCCGGTCCTGACCGGTGCGGTCCAGACGATCGGCAACGGCACCCTGCTCGACGACCACACCGCCGCGTGCATCCGTCGCGACGAGATCGCAGCGGGCACCCTCGAGCGCTCCGAGATCTTCCCCCGCCCCGAGGACGTCCCCGAGGCAGCGGTCGACCACGGCGACGACGTCGTGCTCGAGCTGCAGGACGTCGTCAAGACGTTCCCGCTCACCAAGGGCGCCTTGTTCCGCCGGCAGATCGGCGAGGTGCACGCGGTCGACGGCATCTCCCTGACACTCAAGCGCGGGCAGGTGCTCGGCCTGGTCGGCGAGTCCGGCTGCGGCAAGACGACCACCATCATGGAGATCCTCGAACTCGCCGGCGCCCAGCACGGCACCATCCGGGTGAACGGCGTCGACACCGCCTCGCTGTCCAAGAAGGACCGTCTGGCACTGCGCCGAGACATCCAGGTCGTGTTCCAGGACCCGATGGCGTCGATCGACCCCCGGCTCGACATCGGCTCGGTGATCGGCGAACCCCTCACCGTGCACGGCGTCGCGAAGGACGAGATCCGCCGGCGGGTGCGCGAGGTGCTCGAGCTGGTCGGACTCGAACCGAGCTACATCGACCGGTACCCGCACGAGTTCTCCGGCGGCCAGCGGCAGCGCATCGGCATCGCCCGTGCGCTCATCGTCGAGCCGAAGATCCTGGTGCTCGACGAGCCGGTCTCCGCGCTCGACGTCTCCGTGCAGGCCGGTGTGATCAACCTGCTCGAGGACCTCAAGCACCGCCTCGGGCTGTCCTACCTGTTCGTGGCGCACGACCTGTCCGTGGTCCGGCACATCGCCGACGACGTCGCGGTCATGTACCTCGGCCGCATCGTCGAGTACGGCGACGGCGACGCGGTCTTCTCGGACCCCCAGCACCCGTACACCCGGGCCCTGCTGTCGGCCGTGCCGGTTCCGGACCCGATGGCCGAGGCCGCCCGCGGGCGCATCCTGCTCGAGGGCGACCTGCCCTCCCCCACGGAGCGCATCGACGGCTGCCGCTTCCGCACGCGCTGCCCGCTCTACCAGCTCCTCGACGAGGGCCGGCAGGAGCAGTGCCGCACGATCGACCCGGGTCTCGAGCCCGTGCACGGCCGCGGTGTCGCCTGCATCCAGACCGACCAGGAGCACCTACTCACCGAACGGGTCGGCGCGGTCGTCTGACGACGCCGGTCACGTGCACCGCTCCAGATCGTGAGCAGGAATGGTCGGGTCCCGTTCGCCGACTCGACCATTTCTGCTCACCGAGCGCGGCAGTGGACGTGACCAGCAGACGGACGGGAGGCCCGGCGCGCGTCGTGCGCCGGGCCTCCCGTCCGTCCCGTGGTCGCGATCGCGAGCCGCGTCAGGCTCCCAGCCACAGGCTGAGCAGCGAGGCGGCGAGCAGCGCCAGCGCGGCTGCGCCGACCGCCAGGGCCGGCACGTCCCAGCCGCGCACGGCGTCGCCGGCGCCGGCACCGGCACCGTCGCGGTGCTCGGACCAGCGGTCGAGCAGCACGGTCATCTCGTCCGGCTGCCGCAGGACCGCCCGCTCACCGCGCCGGGCCGGCTTGGGCCGCGGCAGCGACGGGCCGCCCCAGCACTGGATCTTCCGGCCGGCGACCGTCTCGATCACGATCTGCCAGCGGAGCCGGACGTCGGCGACGGCCGGCCAGGGCACCAGGGTGCGGCGGAGCGGGTTGACCACGGTGACCGCGCGCTCGTCGATCACGATGCAGGGGCGGTAGGTCAGGACCCAGAGCGCCCAGACGAGCACGGCGATCGGGCCGGCGGCACGGAGGACGACGTCCCAGCTCCCCCGGAACGCCGCATCGCCGAGCAGGAACAGCCCCAGGACGGCGACGAGGCCGGACGCCACCGCACCCCCGCGACCAGCGCGGAGGACGACGGGGCGTCCGGCCTCGTTCGTGTCCAGGTGGATCAGCGTCCGAACTCGAACCCGGCGCCGGGGATGGCGGCCAGGAGGTCCTTCGTGTACTGCTCCTTCGGGGCGGCGAAGACCTCGTCGGTCGTCGCCTTCTCGACGATCTGCCCACGGCGCATGACGCACACGTTGTCCGCGACGAGGCGGACGACCGCGAGGTCGTGGGTGATGAACAGGTACGTCAGGCCGAGCTCGGTCTGCAGCTCGGTGAGCAGGTCGAGGATCTGCCCCTGCACGAGCACGTCGAGCGCGGAGACGGCCTCGTCGAGGACGATGACCTCCGGCTTGAGCGCCAGCGCGCGGGCGACGGCGATGCGCTGTCGCTGGCCACCGGACAGCTCGTTCGGGTAGCGGTTCACCATCGACTTCGGCAGCGCGACCTGGTCGAGCAGCTCGAGCACCCGGGCACGACGCGAGGCCTTGTCGCCCACCTTGTGCGTGGCGAGCGGCTCGGCGATCGTGTTCCCGACGTTGTACATCGGGTCCAGGGAGCCGTACGGGTCCTGGAACACCGGCTGCACGCGGCGGCGGAAGTCGAAGAGGTCCTTGCCCTTCAGCGCGCCGATGTCGATGCCGTCGAACTGCACGGTGCCGCTCGTGATGCTCTCGAGCTGCAGGACGAGCTTGGCGACGGTCGACTTGCCCGAACCGGACTCGCCCACGAGCGCCGTGGTGGTGCCCTTCTGGATCGAGAACGACACGTCGTCGACCGCCTTGAGCTCGCGCGTGGCGAGGTTCTTCCCGCGCAGCTTGTAGACCTTCTCGAGGTTCTTCACCACGATGAGGTCCTCGGCCGGACGGTGCTCGCGCTCCTGGGCCCGGGCGATCAGCTCGGCGTCGTCGGAGCCGGCGTCGGCGATGTCGACGCGCTCGTGCTGCACCTTCGACTGGATGCGGCGGCTCGCGAGCGAGGGCGCCGCGGCCACGAGGCGCTGCGTGTACGGGTGCTGCGGGTTGGCCAGGATCTCCTTCGAGGGACCGGCCTCGACGACCTGGCCCTTGTACATCACGACGAGCTTCTCGGCTCGCTCGGCGGCGAGACCGAGGTCGTGCGTGATGAACAGCACCGAGGTGCCGAAGTCGCGGGTCAGGCTCTCGAGGTGGTCGAGGATGACGCGCTGCACCGTGACGTCGAGCGCACTCGTCGGCTCGTCGGCGATGAGCAGCTGCGGGCGGCTCGACAGACCGATGCCGATGAGCACGCGCTGCCGCATGCCGCCGGAGAACTCGTGCGGGTACTGCTTGAGTCGGGTCGACGCGTCGCCGAGCCCGGCCTCCTTGAGGACCTCGATCGCGCGGTCGCGGACGGCCGCCTTGCCGGTGGCCATGCCGTTCGCACGGATCGCCTCTTCGACCTGGAAGCCGATCGACCACAGCGGGTTGAGGTTCGACATCGGGTCCTGCGGGACGTAGCCGATCTCCTTCCCACGGATCTCGGACATCTCCTTGTCGCTCAGCCCGACGAGCTCGCGCCCGTTGAACTTGATCGAACCGCCGGTGACCTCACCGGTGCCGGGCAGCAGCTTGATGATCGCCTGGGCGCTCGTCGACTTGCCGGAACCGGACTCGCCGACGATGGCCAGGCGTTCGCCCTGCTCGAGGGTGAGGTTGACGCCGCGGACGGCCTGCACGAGGCCCCTCTGGGTCTTGAAGCCGACCTGCAGGTCGGTGATCTCGAGCAGCGGCGCACCGGTACCACCGATGCGGCTGCTGTTCGGCTGGGTCAGTGTCTCGCTCATCGGCGGGCCCTCGCCTTCGGGTCGAGCGCGTCGCGCACCACGTCACCGAGGAGCAGGAACGCGAGCACGGTGATGGACAGGGCTGCCGACGGCCAGAAGATCGTCGACGGGTTCGTGCGGATCGAGGTCTGGGCGGTGCCGATGTCGAGGCCCCAGCTCAGCGCCGACGGCGGCAGACCGATGCCGAGGAACGACAGCGTGGCCTCGGCCACGATGAACGTGCCGAGCGACACGGTCGCGACCACGATGACCGGAGCGAGCGAGTTCGGGATGACGTGGCGCACGAGCGTCCGGAACCGGCTGACGCCCAGGGCTGCCGACGCCATGACGTAGTCGGCCTGCTTCGCGCTCAGCACGGCACCACGCATGATGCGGGCGATCTGCGGCCACGCGAACGCAGCGAGGACGAGCGCGACGGTGATCGCGTTCCGCGCGGGGATGACCGACATGATCACGATCGCGCCGAGGACGGTCGGGATCGAGAAGAAGATGTCACCGATGCGGGACACGATCGTGTCGAGCCAGCCGCCGTAGAAGCCGGCCAGGGAACCGATCACGATGCCGATGACGGACACCAGGATCGTCGCGACGATGCCGACGATGAGCGAGTTCTGGGCACCCCAGATCACGCGGGCGTAGACGTCCGAGCCCTGACGCGTGAAGCCGAGGATGTGCCCGGCCTCGGGTCCGCCGTCGCTGTTGTCGAGGTTCGACGCCCGCGGGTCGACGTGGGCGAAGAGCCCCGGGAAGACCGCGACGACGATGATCAGCAGGATCAGGATCGAGGAGATCCAGAACGTCGGACGGGTCCGCATGGACTCCCACGCGTCGGTCCACAGGGAACGGGTCTTCTCGTCCTCGTTGACCTGGTCGACCGCCTGCAGTGGGGTTTCTTCGAGCGGGGCGACGTAGTGCGTCGCCGAGCGGGGTGCGGCGTTACTTGGCATAGCGGATCCTCGGGTCCAGGACGGCGTAGAGCAGGTCCACCAGGAGGTTGGCGAGCATGAAGATGATGACCATCACGGCGACGAAGGAGACCACCGTCGGGCCCTCGCCGAGCTTGACGGCGCGGAACACCGTGCCGCCGACACCGTTGATGTTGAAGATGCCCTCGGTGACGATCGCGCCGACCATCAGGTTGCCGATGTCGACACCCAGGTAGGTCACCACGGGGATGAGCGAGTTCCGGAAGATGTGCACGCCGACGACACGACGACGGGGCAGACCCTTGGCCGTGGCGGTCCGCACGAAGTCGGCGCTCATGTTCTCGGCGACGCTGGCCCGGGTCAGACGCACGATGTACGCGAACGAGACCGAGGCGAGGACGATCGCCGGCAGGACGAGTTCGCTCCACGGCGCCTCGCCGGACACCGTGACCCGGAACAGTCCGAGCTTGATGCCGAAGACGTACTGCAGCACGAACCCGACGACGAAGGTCGGCACCGAGATGAGCAGGAGCGACACGACGAGCGCGGTGGCGTCGAACAGCTTGCCCTTGCGCAGACCCGCGATGACGCCGACGACGATGCCGGCGACGGCCTCGAACACGAGCGCGAGGATCGCCAGGCGCGCGGTGATCGGGAAGGCCGATGCGAGCTGCTGGCTGACGGGCAGACCCGAGTAGGTCACGCCGAGGTCGCCGCGGAACACGCCGCCGATCCAGAGCAGGTACTGCACGATGAACGGCTTGTCGAGGTTGTACTGCTGACGCAGCGTCTCGATGACCTGCGGCGACGGCTGCCGGTCGCCGAACAGCGCGGCGATCGGGTCGCCGGGCAGCGAGAAGACCAGGAAGTAGATGAGGAACGTGGCCCCGAAGAACACGGGGATGAGTTGCAGGAGGCGCTTGCCGAGGTACCAGAGCATCAGATCACTGCCCGGTCCGGAGCGATGTCGATCAGGTTCATTGTGGTGAGGGGTGGACGGTCCGAGGGTCGGCACGGATGTCCGGTGCGGGAGGGCGCCCGCTGTGTGGGGGTGTTGTCACCGTGGTACGGGGGTTCGGGGACCTGTGCGGCCCCCGAACCCCCGTCCGGTGATCGCGAAGCAGGATACCTGCTCGCGCTTCGGTCTCTAGGAGACCTGGATCAGTTGTTGACCTCGATGTCGTAGTACAGCGGCACCGAGTTCCAGCCGAACTTCACGTTCGAGACGTTGTCCGCGTTCCAGACACCGGTCACGTTGGAGTACCAGAGCGGGATCTCGGGCAGGTCCTCGAACAGGAGTTCCTGAGCCTGGTCGAAGGACTTGTTGCCCTCTTCGACGGTCGCAGCCGAACGGCCCTTGGCGAGCAGCTCGTTGTACTCCTTGGAGTCGTACCGCGAGTAGTTGTTCGACGAGCCCTCACCCATGGTCGGGCCGAGGAAGTTGTACAGCGACGGGTAGTCGGCCTGCCAACCGGTGCGGCTGCCGCCCGTGAGCTTGTCGTTCGTCTGGAGGTCCAGGGCTTCCTGGAACGTCGGGATCGCGTTGCCCTCGGCCTTGATGCCGAGCGTGTTCGAGATCGAGTTCGTGACCGCGGTCACCCAGGCCTCGTGGCCACCATCGGCGTTGTACGTGATGGTGAGCGTGTCGTCGTACTTCGAGATCTTGTCGGCCTCGGCCCAGAGCTTCTTGGCCTCGGACTCGTCGTAGTCCAGGACGTCCGAACCGTCGAGGTCGTCGTTCCAGCCGGCGATCACCGGGGAGGTGAAGTCCTTGGCCGGGGTGCGGGTGCCGTCGAAGATCTTGTCGGTGATCTGCTTGCGGTTGATCGCCATCGAGACGGCCTCGCGACGCAGCTTGCCCTCTTCACCCTTCCAGTGGTCGAGGTAGTAGGGCAGGTAGATCGCCTGGAAGATCGCGGCGGGCTGGTTGACGTTCGAGTCCGGGAAGTCGGACTTGTAGGTCTTGAAGGCGCTGTCCGGCACGGCGTCGAGGACGTCGAGGTTGCCGCCCTGGGCGTCGGAGTACGCGGTGTCCTGCGAAGCGTAGAACGTGATCGTCAGACCACCGTTCTTCGGCTTGCGCTTGCCCTCGTAGTCCTTGTTGGTGACGAGCTTGATGGACTGGTTGTGGGTCCAGGCCTTCTTGCCGTCGAGCTTGTACGGACCGTTGCCGATCGGGTTCTCACCGAACGCCTTGGTGTCGTCGTAGAACGCCGACGGCAGCGGCACGAACGCCGAGTAGCCGAGCGACAGCGGGAAGTCGGACTGCGCCGACTTCAGCGTGACGGTGAACTCGTCGTCGTCCACGACCTTGAGGCCGGTGAGCTCGGAGTCCTTGTCGGCGTTGTAGCCCTCGATGTTCTCGAAGAAGTAGCTGGCGCCCTGGGCGTTCGACTTCTGGGCTGCCCAGTTCCACGCCTTGGTGAACGACTCGGCCGTGACCTTCTCGCCGTTGGTGAAGGTGTAGTTGGTGTTCAGCGTGATGTCGAACGTCTTCGAGTCATCGGTGTCGATGCTCTTGGCGACCTCGTTGACCGGCTTGCCGTCGGCGTCGTACGAGACGAGGCCCTCGAAGAGCGAGTCGATGATCTTGCCGCCACCGGTCTCGGTGGTGTTCGACGGGATCAGCGGGTTCTGGGGCTCGCTGCCGTTGGTGGTGACGATCCCGGACGCGTTCGCCGAGCCCGAGCCACCCCCGTCGGAGCTGTTGCTGGAGCAGGCGGTCAGGGCGAGTGCTGTGGCCCCGAGCACGGCGAGGGCTGAGAGCCCGGCGCGCTTCTTGATCAAGGTTCCTCCTGGTGCATGGGACGCGCAGGGCACAGCGGTGTCGCCCGGGCGCGTTTGACCTTTGCACTGTAGGCAAGGTGAACAGCGGCGTCCAAACCCTGGAGCGAACGGTTACACGCCGGTAACCAACTTGCACGATCCTTGCGAGAAGATGCAACATTCGCGCGCCTGCCGGTGAAGGGTGCGTTTTTGTTGCATCCGCATGAAATCCATTGCACTGCGTCACACTTCTGTGCAAGTCGGGGGACGGCCGAGCATCGCTCAGGGGTACGGCTCGCGGGCTGCGCCGAGCGGGGAGGACCCGCCGTGGCTGGCGCGCCGAGTGGTCACGAACTGTCGGTCCGCACGGGTTCTGACGACGGTTCGTGACCGGTCGGCGGAACTGCACGGGGTGTCGTGACCACCCGGGACGCGGCCGTGCCCCGTCCGACCCCCGCCGGACACGACCGTGCCCCGCCCGGAGGACCGGACGGGGCACGAGGCGCTCGGCGACGGAGCGCACGGCGACGACGGGGCGTCGGCACCGGTCGGGATCAGGCGAAGGCCTCGATCGGCGGGCAGGCGCACACCAGGTTGCGGTCCCCGTACGCCTGGTCGATGCGACGCACCGGCGGCCAGTACTTCCGGCCGCTGATGCCCGGCAGCGGGTAGACGGCCTGCTCCCGGGTGTAGACGTGCGCCCAGTCCCCCGAGATCACCGACGAGGCGGTGTGCGGCGCGTGCACCAGCGGGTTGTCGTCCGCCGGCCACTCTCCGCGCTCCACCGCCGCGGCCTCGGCCCGGATCGCGAGCATGGCGTCGACGAAGCGGTCGAGCTCGGCGAGGTCCTCGCTCTCGGTCGGTTCGACCATGAGCGTGCCCGCCACCGGGAACGACATCGTCGGGGCGTGGAACCCGTAGTCGACCAGGCGCTTCGCGACGTCGTCCACCGTGATGCCGGTGGTGTCGCGCAGCGGGCGGAGGTCGAGGATGCACTCGTGCGCGACCAGTCCGTCGTCGCCCGTGTACAGCACCGGGAACGCGTCGCGCAGGCGAGCCGCGATGTAGTTCGCCCCGAGCACCGCGGCCTCGGTCGCACGGGTGAGGCCCTCGAGCCCCATCATCCGGACGTACGTCCACGTGATCGGCAGGATGCTCGGGCTGCCGTACGGCGCGGCACTGACCGGGCCGCCGGCGTGCGCCAGGCGGTCGTCCGCCTCGGCGGCGGTCGCACCGGAGCGCCGGTCGGCCTGCTGTGCGAACGGGTGCCCGGGCAGGAACGGTGCCAGGTGCGCCTTCGCGGCGACGGGTCCCACGCCGGGGCCGCCACCGCCGTGCGGGATGCAGAAGGTCTTGTGCAGGTTGAGGTGCGACACGTCGCCGCCGAAGTCGCCGAAGCGGGCGTGCCCGAGCAGCGCGTTGAGGTTCGCGCCGTCGACGTAGACCTGACCGCCGGCGTGGTGCACGGCGTCGCAGATCTCGCGGATGTCGTGCTCGTAGACGCCGTGCGTGGACGGGTACGTGATCATCAGCGCCGCGAGGGTGTCGGCGTTGGCTTCGACGCGGGCCCGGAGGTCCTCGAGGTCGACGTTGCCGTTCTCGTCGCAGGCCACCACGACGACCTGCATGCCAGCGAGCACGGCGGACGCGGCGTTCGTGCCGTGCGCGCTCGACGGGATCAGGCAGACCGTGCGCTCGCTGTCGCCGTTGGCCTGGTGGTACCCGCGGATGGCCAGCAGTCCTGCGAGCTCACCCTGGCTGCCGGCGTTCGGCTGCAGGGACACGGTGTCGTAGCCGGTGACCTCGGCGAGCCACGACTCCAGGTCGCCGATCATGTCGAGGTACCCCTCGACGTCCTCGCGCGGTGCGAACGGGTGGATGTTCGCGAACTCCGGCCAGGTCACGGCGGCCATCTCGGTCGCCGCGTTGAGCTTCATCGTGCAGCTGCCGAGCGGGATCATGCCGCGGTCGAGCGCGTAGTCCTTGTCGGACAGGTGCTTGAGGTACCGCATCATGCGGGTCTCGCTGCGGTGCGCGCTGAACACGGGGTGCGTCAGGTAGTCGCTCTCGCGCTGGAGGGCGGCCGGGAGGCCCGTGGCTGCGTCGCGCACGGCGGTCTCGGTCGCGGGGACGGTCACGTCCACCGCCCCGAGCACGCCCGCGAGCGCCACGACGTCGTCGGGCGTGGTCGTCTCGTCGACGGACAGCTGGAACGTGTCGGCGTCCACGACGTGCAGCAGGTAGCCGGCGTCCTGCGCTGCCGCGACGATCGCCTCGGCGCGACCGACGGCCCGCAGGGTGAGCGTGTCGAAGAAGGCGTCGTGCACGACCTCGACCGCGGCGTCGCGCGCCACGGCGGCGAGCGCCCCGGTGGTCCGTGCGACCCGGCCGGCGATGAACCGCAGGCCCTCGGGCCCGTGGTAGACCGCGTACATCGAGGCCATCACGGCGAGCAGGACCTGCGCGGTGCAGATGTTGCTCGTCGCCTTCTCGCGGCGGATGTGCTGCTCGCGGGTCTGCAGGCTGAGGCGGTAGGCCATCTGGCCGTCGGCGTCGAAGGACACCCCGACCAGCCGACCGGGCAGCTGTCGCTCGAGGCCGGCGCGCACCGCGAGGTAGCCGGCGTGCGGGCCACCGAAGCCGAGCGGGACGCCGAAGCGCTGGCTCGTGCCGACGGCCACGTCGGCACCGAGGTCGCCGGGGCTGGCGAGCAGGGTCATAGCGAGCAGGTCGGCTGCGACGACGGCGATGCCGCCACCGGCGTGCACCCGGTCGATGACGGACGTCGGGTCGACGATGCGGCCCGAGGCGCCCGGGTACTGCAGGATGACGCCGAACGCACCGTCGAGCTGGTCGTCGCTCGGGCCGTCGGCAGCGTCGAACGCGCGCAGCGTGATGCCCACGGCGTCGGCACGGTGGTCGAGCAGCGCACGGGTCTGCGGCAGCAGGTCGGCGTCGACGAGGAACGCGTCGCCCTTGACCTTCGAGGCGCGGCGGGCGAGGAGCATGCCCTCGACCACGGCGGTGCCCTCGTCGAGCATCGAGGCGCCGGCGGTGGCCATGCCCGTCAGGTCGGACACCATCGTCTGGAAGTTGATGAGCGCTTCGAGGCGGCCCTGCGAGATCTCCGGCTGGTAGGGCGTGTACGCCGTGTACCAGCTCGGGTTCTCGAGCACGTTGCGCTGGATCACCGCGGGCGTGTGGGTGCCGTGGTAGCCGAGGCCGATCATGGCGCGGCGGACGGTGTTGCGGCCGGCCTTCGCGCGGAGCTCGGCGAGCGCCTCGGTCTCGCCGACGGCAGCCGGGATCACCGAGTCGGCGACGGGGCCGACGTGGATGGACTCCGGGATCGCCGCACGGACCAGGGCGTCGAGCGACGGCTGCCCGACGATGTCGAGCATGGCCTGCTGGTCGGCCGGTGTGGTGCCGATGTGGCGGTCGGGGAAGGACGTCTGGAGGTTCTCGAACGCGGTCATGCGATGGAGGCCCGGTACGCGTCGTGGTCCATCAGGTCCTCGGGGAACGAGGTGCCGTCGACCTTGATCTTCACGAGCCAGCCGGCACCGAAGGGGTCCTGGTTGACGGTGTCCGGGGTGTCGACGACGGCGTCGTTGACCTCGACGACCTCGCCCTCGATCGGGGCGAAGAGCTCGCCGACGCTCTTGGTCGACTCGATCTCGCCGATCTGGTCTCCGGCGGTGGTGGCGGTGCCGACGGCGGGGAGCTCGACGTAGACGACGTCACCGAGCTGCTCGGCGGCGTGGTCGGTGATGCCGACGGTGACGGTGTCGCCCTCGACGAGCAGCCACTCGTGGTCGGCCGTGTACTGGAGTGCGGTCTGGTCGGTCATGGGGTCAGCCTTTCGAGGCGCGGCGGTAGAAGGGGAACGCGGAGATCGTGCTGGGGACGGCAGTCCCGCGGACGTCGATGTGGAGGGCCTGTGCCCCGTCCGACACGGCCGCGAGCGCGGCGGGGTCGACGAAGGCCATCGCGACGGGGTGGCCGAGCGTCGGCGAGAGCGCGCCCGAGGTCACGGTGCCGACGACGGTGCCGTCGAGCACGACGTCGTAGCCGGCGCGGGGAGCGCGGCGTCCCTCGGTCACCAGGCCGACGAGCACCCGGGCGTCCGCGGACGGGGTGACGCCGGCAGCCCCGACGAAGTCGCCGTCCTTCGCGACGACGCGGCCGAGGCCGGCCTGAGCCGGACGGACGTCGGTGCCGAGTTCGTGCCCGTACAGGGGCATGCCGGCCTCGAGCCGCAGCGTGTCCCGTGCGGCGAGCCCGGCGGGGACGACCCCGCGGTCGGCACCGGCCTCGAGCAGGGCGTCCCACAGCACGGGGGCGGTGTCCGGGGCGGAGTAGACCTCGAAGCCGTCCTCGCCGGTGTACCCGGTCCGCGCGACGAGCACGTCGGCACCGTCGAACAGCGCGTGCAGCACGCGGTAGTACCCGAGTTCGTCGAGCGGGGTCTCGGGCTGCAGGCGGTCGGCGACGACGAGCGCGTCCAGCGTGCCGGCAGCCGCGGGGCCCTGGATCGCGACGAGGGCCGTGGTGTCGGAGTCGTCGGAGACCTCGACGTCGAACCCGTCGGCACGGGCGGTGAGCGCGCTGACGGCGACGTCGCGGTTGGCCGCGTTCGCGACGACCAGGAAGACGTCGTCGTCGGTCCGGTACACGACCAGGTCGTCGAGGATCCCGCCGTCCTCGGCGAGCAGCAGCGAGTACTTGGCGCGGCCGATCGGCATCGTGCCGAAGGACCCGGCGAGCGCGTGGTCGAGGAAGGCGACGGCGTCGGTGCCGGTCACCCCGATCTCGGCCATGTGCGACAGGTCGAAGACCCCGGCGGCCTGGCGCACGGCGTGGTGCTCGGCGAGGTCCGACGAGTAGCGCACGGGCATGCGGTACCCGGCGAAGTCGGTGAAGGTCGCACCGGCGGCCTCGTGCACGGCTTCGAGCGGCGACGAACGCTGACCCGGCGTGGGCAGTGGGGACGGACTCATGGCGGAGTTCTCCTGGCATCGGCAGGGCCCGGCGACGATCGCCGGGTGGAACTCCCCCTCTGTCATGGGCCTGAGAGTTTCACCGCGGCCCGTGAGGTCCGGCGGCTTTCACCGTGGGCGAGACGACCGAGCGTCTGCTTTTCAGAGTGGCCTGTCCGCTGCGGTGTGGGACCTGAGAGATTGACGGGGGGATTGCTCCTTCGGTGCCGTGCGTGCGCCCGAGGGCGCGGTGTACCCGAGGGCACGACGTACCCGGAGGTACGTGCACGGCGTCTCCCGCGACGGATGAGCGGCCGGTGTGTTCAGTTGTCCGCGACGAGCATACCGAGGCTGCGTTTCGAGCGTGTGTCGCGAACGGCCGTTCGACATCTCGTAGAATGCGGGGATGGCCGGACAACGATCGCGCCCCCGCGGGCAGCTGGAGCAGGCGGTGCTCGACGCACTCCGCTCCGCCGACGCCGGGCGCACCGCACGCCAGGTGCTCGACGCGTTCCCGGAGCCCCGCCCCGCGCTGACGACCGTCCTCACCGTGCTCGACCGGCTCGGCCGCAAGGGCCAGGTGGAACGCGAGCAGCACGACGACGCTCCCCTGACGTTCCGCGCCGTGCACAGTCGCGACGAGCAGACCGCCTCCCTGATGTCGAGCGCGCTGGCCGCATCGTCCGACCGCGAGGCCGCGCTGCTGCGGTTCACCGGCTCACTCGCCTCGGACGACCTCGAGGCCCTGCGCCGCGCCCTCGACGCCCGCGCCCGCTCCTGACCGGCCGCGCACCGTGGTCGTCGCCGGCATCGCGCTCATCGTCCTCGCACTCGCGGTGGTGGTGTTCGCACCCCGGGTCCTGACCCGTTCCGCCTGGACGATCGACCTGCCCCGCACCGCGCTGGTCTGCTGGTCGGTCGCGGTCCTGCTCGGCGTCGTCGGCTTCGTGGCCGGCACCACCCTCGTGGTGCTCGCCGACCGTCCGGTCACCGAGCTGTTCGGCGGGGACGACTCCCCCACGCACGGCTTCAACGTCGGCGTCGCGCTGCTCGCGGTCGTCGCGTTCGTCGTCGCGGTCCGGGTGCGCCCCGGTCCGGAACACGAGGCCGTCCGGCAGGCGATGCGTTCCGGCGTCGCCCCGCACCGCGAGATCGACGGCACCCCCGTCGCCGTCGTCGAGGCCGACCACGCACTGGCGTGCGCCGTGCCGGGTCGGAGCGGGGGCGTGCTCGTCAGCACCGGCTTGGCAGACCGGTTGCACACCGACGAACTGGAGGCCGTGGTCGCCCACGAACGCGCCCACCTGACCCAGCACCACGCGGCTGCGGTCGCGGTCGCGGAATCGATCGAACGTGCGGTCCCGTGGGTGCCCGGCGCGCGCGCGATGGCGCGGTCGACGCGTGTGCTCGTCGAGTTCGCCGCGGACGACGCGGCGGCCCGTCGCGTCGGACGCGACGCACTGCGCCGGGCGGTGCTGGTGGCGGACGGGAGCAGCGCGCTCGGGGCGATCCGTGCCTCCAGGCTGTCGTAGCGCCCCTGTCGGAGGCGAGGAATAGGGTGTCAGCACCGTGAAGCCACTGACCGAAGCCGACATCCGATCGTCGTTCGTGAACGCCACCCCCGACGAACTCGAGCAGCTGCCCATCCCCGGCCTGCACGAGACGCTCTGGGACGAACGCGAGTTCCTGGGCTGGCGCGACCCGCAGGCCGCCCGCCGCGGGTACATCGTGTCCTGGATGGACGAGCGCCCGGTGGGCATCGTCGTCCGGTCCGCCGGTGGCTCGCTGCGCCCCGGCATCGCCGCGATGTGCTCGTTCTGCCACTCGCCGCAGCCCGCGACCCAGGTCCGGCTGTTCTCCGCAGCGCGTGCCGGTGAGTCCGGGCGCAACGGCAACACGATCGGCACCTACATCTGCGAAGACCTCGGGTGCCCGATGCTCATCCGGACCGCCCCGCCGCACCTGAACCCGCCCGCGACCATCGCGATGCGTGGCGCCTCCCTGCTGCAGCGCGTGCAGAACTTCACCGCGGACATCACCGGGACGGCGTGAGCCGGTTCGGCACCGCCCGCTGGGCCGTGGTCGAGGAACTCGGCGACGGGCGGTGGCGGCTGACCCTACGGGACGAGGCCGACGACGAACTCGGCGCGTTCGGCCTGGGCGTCGAGGGGCCGTGGGACCCCGACGTCGAGCCGCACGTCGGGTTCGTGCTCGTGCAGCTCGGGTTGACGGTGCGCGGGACTCGGCCGTGGCGCATCGACGAGCTCGGCGACCACCGGGCACCCGTGCTCGCGCTCGGCTGAGCGAGGACGCCCGACCGGCGTCCACCCGCGCAGCCGGTCCGCTCGGTCAGTCCGCGGCGACGAAGTTGCGCAGGATCTCGCGGTCGTCGTCGGCGCGCATCGCCCAGGCGAGCTCGCTGCGGTGGTCGCTGCCCTCGAGCGGCAGGAGCGCCACGGTGTCGGGTGCGGCGAGCGCGGCACTCTCCGGCACCACCGTGACACCGAGGCCGACCCCGACCAGGTGCAGCACGGTCGCCCAGGTCGTGGCCTCCTGCACGATGACGGGACGGCGACCACCGGCGGTGACCGGTGCGAGGTTGCGCTCGGTCGCCAGGGCCCCCGCGACCGCCGGGAAGAACACGAACGGCTCGTCGACCAGTTCCGTGCCGCTGATGCGATCCCGATCCGCCAACCGGTGCCCCCGCGGGACAGCGGCGACGAAGGCCTCGGACCGGAACGGCAGCAGCCGCACGGCGGGGTCCGGGTCGGCATCGCGGACGACGGCGAGGTCGAGCTCGCCGCGGACGATCCGGGCGAGCAGGGTCGACGAGTACCCCTCGGTCAGGTCCACCCGGACCAGGGGGTAGCGCTCCCGGAACGCCTGCACGCGTTCGATCGGACCGAGGGGCAGCGCGGAGACGACGAACCCGACGTCGAGCCGACCGATCTCGCCCCGGCCGACCCGCACCGTCTCGTCGAGGTCCCGCCGCACCTGCCCGAGCAGCGATCGCGCACGGCCCTGCAGCACCCGGCCGGCGGCGGTGAGCGCGACGCTGCGGCTCGTGCGGACGAACAGGTCGACGCCGAGCGCGCGCTCGGTCCGCCGGATCTGCTGGGACAGCGCGGGCTGCGCGATGCGGAGTCGCTCGGCAGCCCGACCGAAGTGCAGTTCGTCGGCCACGGCCAAGAACGCGCGGAGCTGGCGGAGGTCGACGTCCGGTTCCCGATCCATGCACGGAGTTTATCGATCGAAGCGAACGAGTATTGGACGTGACCTCATCGTGGTCCGAGGATGGAGCCATGCCCGAAGCGACCTCCACCGTCACCATCGCCGACCTCGCCACCCCCGCGGACGCCGAGGCGTTCCGCACCCTCAACGAGGCGTGGATCACGCGGTACTTCACCCTCGAGGATGAGGACCGCGTGTTCCTCACCGATCCCGTCGGTCGCGTCGTGGAGCGCGGCGGGGCCGTCCTGGTCGCCCGGCTCGACGACCAGGTCGTCGGCTGCATCGGCATCGTCCCGACGACGCCCGGGGTCTTCGAGCTCGTGAAGATGGCCGTCTCCCCCGATCACCAGGGGCACGGCACCGGGCGGAAGCTCATCACCGCGGCGCTCGACCGGGCCCGCGAGCTCGGCGCGCACCGCATCGACCTGGAGAGCAACGCACAGCTGGCCAGTGCCGTGCACCTGTACGAGGCGTTCGGCTTCCGGCACCTGCGCGAGGACGAGCTCGTGCCGAGCCCGTACGTCCGGGCCGACGTGCACATGACGCTCGAGCTGCACTGATGTTCAAGCCGCACTGACGTTCGAGCTGCACTGACGGCGGACCGGCCCGCTTCGGTACGCTCACGGCATGGCGACGTACGAGGTGCAGGCGGTCCGCGAGGCCGGCGCGTGGCAGGTGTTCATCGACGGCTTCATGGTGACCGAGGTGTCCCGGTGGCCGTCCGTCGGGTTCGTGGCCCGCGAGCTCCTCGCGATGGACCGCGACGACGACCTGCGCATCCGCGTCGTCGGCCGCAACCAGTACATCGACTGACCCCAGCGCTCACGCGACGTGCCAGACCAGCCCCTCCTGCGCACTGGACGGGTACGCCGAAGCGATCCGGAACACGGCCTCGCGCAGGGTCTCCGGTGAGCACGCCAGGTTGAGCCGGACGAACCCGCGCCCCTCGGACCCGAACCCGAGGCCGGAGTTCAGCGCGACGTACGCGTTCTCGCGCAGCGGCACCGCGGGGTCGTCGCCGAGGCCGATGCCGCGGAAGTCGAGCCACGCCAGGTACCCGGCGCGCGGCCGGGTGTAGACGACCGCGGGCAGGTGCTCGGCGAGGAGCTTGGCGAGCAGCCGGTCGTTCGCCACGATGCGCGCCACGACGTCGTCGAGCCAGTCCGTCGCCAGGGTGAACGCCGCCAGGTTCGCGTGCAGCCCGAGGATGCTCGTGCGGCAGGCGACCTCCTCCCACAGGGTGTCGAGGAGCGCGGCGGTCCGGGGATCGCCGGCGACGATGACCGAGCACTTCACACCGGCGAGGTTCCACCCCTTGCTCGCCGAGGTCACGCACACGCTGCGGGCACCGAGCGGCTCGGCGACGGCAGCGAACGGGGTGAACCGCACGCCGGGGTGGGTCAGGGGCGCGTGGATCTCGTCGCTGATGACGAGGACGTCGTACTTCGCCGCGAGCTCGGCGATCGCGACCAGGTCGGCGCGGTCGTGCACCAGGCCGACGGGGTTGTGCGGGTTGCAGAGCAGGAAGACGCCGACCCCGCTGGCGAACGCCCGCTCGAGCCCGTCGAGGTCGAGCCGGTACTGCCCCCACTGCTCGAGCAGCGGGACTTCCTCGATCTGACATCGGGCCTCTTCGACGAGCTCGAAGAACGGCGGGTACACGGGCGGTGTGATCGCGACGCGGCCGCCGTCGGGCAGCGCGAGCCGGAGCGACTCGACGATCCCGACACTGACGTCGGTGGCCAGGTGGATCCGCGACGGGTCGATGTGCCAGCCCCACCGGTCCAGCGCGAACTGCGCGAACGCGGGAGCGAGCGGCCCGGGGCCGTCGAGGTACCCGAGGTCCGACTGCGAGACCCGTTCGATCAGGGCCTGCCGGATCGCCGGCGCGACGTCGTGGTCCATCTCGGCGACGAACAGGGGCAGCACGTCGGGCGCGTACCGCGTCCACTTGATGCTCGTCCGGACCCCGCGGAGCGTGCCGACCGGGTCCTCCTCGTCGCTCGCCATGCGATCCAGCATGCACCGACCGGGAGGCCCGGCGCGAGCCCGCCCGTCATCCTGCGTCGTCTTCCGCGCACCCTGGGACGCAGGGCGTCGCCCCGCCTACTGTCGGTCCCATGAGCACGAGCAACGCCGACAAGGCCGTCACCCTCAAACAGCTGCACGAAGCCCCCGAGATCCTGCGCGTCGTGAACGTGTGGGACGCGATCACCGCGAAGGTCGTCAGCGACCTGCCCGGCACGAAGGCGATCGCCACCGCCGGCCACTCGATCGCCGCGTCGTACGGGTACGAGGACGGCGGGATGCCCCTCGACCTCGCCCTGTCCGGGGCAGCGATCGTCGCCGCCGCCACGGATCTGCCGGTCACCGCCGACCTGGACGACGGCTACGAGGACCCCGCCGAGACCATCCGGCGCGCCATCGGTTCCGGCATCGTGGGCGCGAACGTCGAGGACCGCCTGCGCCCCTTCGACGAGGCCGTCGCCCGCGTCGCGGCGATCACTGCCGCTGCCCAGGCCGAGGGCGTCGACTTCCAGCTGAACGCCCGCACCGACGCGATCGCCCGCGGCGGCGAGCGCCCGATCGACGAGAGCATCGAGGACGCGATCGCGCGTGGCACGGCGTTCCTGGACAACGGCGCCGCACTCGTCTTCGTGCCCGGCGCGATCGAGCGTTCCGTGGTCGAGCGGCTCGTCGCCGGTCTGGGCCGCGGCAAGCTCTCGGTCATCGGTCTGCCCGGCGCCCTGCCCGCTGCCGAGTACGAGGCGCTCGGCGTCGCCCGCATCTCCTACGGTCCGCTCACGCAGCGCGTCGCGCTGCGCGCGCTCCGCGACCTGGCGACCGACCTGTACGCCGACGGCGTCGTGCCGGAGGACACCCCGACCCTGAACTGACGAAGCAGACGGACAGGAGGCCCGTGGCGGTGTCGCCACGGGCCTCCCGTCCGTCCTGTGGTCGCGATCGCAACCCGCTCAGCTCAGCCGAGCGCCGGGTACAGCGCGGGCGTGGTGCGCGCCTTCGTATCCTGCTCGAAGGCGTAGCCGAGGCCGATGACCGTGCTCTCGTCGAACGAGCGGCCGAGGAACTCCAGGTTCACGCCGGCACCGGTGATGGTGTTGTCGGCAGCGGTCGCCTGACCCATCGGGACGGTGATCGCCGGCATGCCGGTGTTGGGGCTGAGGCGCATGTTCGTCGACTGCGTGCCGTACGGCGTGCCCGACGGGTAGACGAGCGCGTCGAGGTCCTGGTCGTCGAGCATCTGCGTCACGAGCTGCTTGCCGGTGGCGAGCTGCGTCGTGTGCGACCCCGTCGGTCCGGCCCACGCCTGGTACTGCGCGTCGGTGATCAGGTCGCGCGACTGGTAGGTGCTCTTGCGGCTCGGCACGTACTCACCCGAGGCCAGGATGCCCTGCAGGGAACGCGCGGTGACGTCGAGGTCGAGGTGCTTCGCGACGTACTCGTCCAGGTCGTGCTTGAACTCGTTCGTGCTGCCGCTGCCCTCGGACAGGACCCGGTTGAAGGCCGTCGTCGCGGTGATCGGGACGACGGTGGCACCGGCGGCCTCGAGCTTTGCGACGGAGGCGTCGAACAGGCGCTTCGTCGTGGCGTTCGTGCCGACCATGCTCGTCACGTAGCCGATGCGGGCGCCCTGCAGGGAGTCGGCGTCGAGCGACGACGTGTACGACGTCGGCACCTTGCCGGCCTGCGCACTCGTCGCCGGGTCCGCCGCGTCCACACCGGTGACGGCGTCGAGCGCGACCGCGGCGTCGGTCACCGAGCGGGTGATCGGGCCGCCGGTGTCCTGCGACAGCGCGAGCGGGATGATCCCGTCACGGCTGGTCAGGCCGACCGTGGGCCGGATGCCGACGAGCTGGTTGTACGTCGACGGCACACGGATCGAACCGCCGGTGTCGGTGCCGAAGCCGATGCCCGCGAGGTTCGCGGAGATCGCCGCACCGGTGCCGCCGCTCGAGCCACCGGCCGTCTGCGCCGTGTTGTACGGGCTGGCGACCAGGAGCGACGAGCCGGCGGGCTGGTTCGACGAGAACTCGGAGACGAACCCGTAGGCGAACTCGTCGAGGCTGGCCTTCGCCAGGATCACGGCGCCGGAGTCGCGCAGACCGGTGACCATGGCCGCGTCGGTGTCGGTCTGGTTGTCGTCCCAGCAGCCGCAGCCACCGGTGGTCGGCATGTCCTTCGTGTCGTAGTTGTCCTTCACCGCGATCGGCACGCCGAGCAGCATGCTCGTCATCCCGTGCTCGGCGCGCTCGGCGTCCGCGGACTTCGCGGCGGCCAGGGCGTCGGCGTTGGTGGTGACGATCGAGTTGAGCGCGCGCCCGGTCGACGCTGGGTCGACCTTGGTGCGGTCGTACGCGGCGATGCGGTCGAGGTACTCCTGCGTGATCGCGACCGAGGTCGTGACGCCGGCGTTCATCGCGGCCTGCATGTCGATGGTCGACGCCTCGACGAGCTGGAACGGGCCGTCGTCGTAGATCATCCGCTGGGACAACCCGGCCAGGTCGGCGACGCTGATGGTGCCGTCGGCGTCGGTGTCCGCGGCGCTGACCGTCGCCCAGTCGGTGCTCGCGGTCGTCGCACCGAGGTGGTCGGTGAGCACGGCGAGGTCGGCCTTCGTCACCTGGTCGTCGCCGGTCAGGTCGAGGTCCGTGTAGTACGGCGCGAGCATGGCGGCGGGGCTGGCGTCGACGGCCGCGGGTGCTGCGGCGGCGGTGATCGCGGGGGTCGCGGCGAGGACGGTGCCGACGAGGGCGATGAGCGAGGCGCCGGCGACGGCGGTGCGCTTCTTGCTGGCGGCCTGCTTGCGGGCGGCTCGCTTCTTGGCGGTCATGCGGAGGCTCCGGTGCGCTCGCGGCGGGCGCGGCGCGCCCGCAGGGTGATCAGGGTCCCGCCGGCGGCGAGGAGGGCCAGGGACGCGGCGATCCACGGCGCGACGTCGGCGCCGGTCCAGGCGAGGTCGCCGCCGGTCGGACGGTCGTCCCCTCCGGCTGCCGCCACGGCGGTGGCGCCGTCGGTCGGGTCGGTGCCCGGTGCCGTCGGGTCGCCGGGGGCGGTGGGGGTACCCGTGCCGCCGCCGGCGCCGGGCTGCGTGGTCGCGCCCGGGGTCGGCGTGGCCGTCGGGGCGGTGGTCGCAGCCGCCGCGACGACGACGGTGGTGCTCGCCGGGTCGTCGAGGGTGGTCGACGTGCCGTCGGAGCCGACGAGGGTGATGCTCGTGACGTCGAGGTCGACACTGGCGACCGCAGTCGGGGTCAGTGAGATCGAGGTGGCCAGGTCGCCGTCGAGTGCCGGCGAGGTGCCGAGGCGGGTGTGCACGATCGTCAGGGCGTCGCCGTCCTGCTCGACACTGTCGAAGCCCCCGTCCGGGCCGGTGACGCTGTCGGCCCGGTACTGCACCGAGTCAGCCTCGAGCGTGATCTCGTACGCGTAGACGTCGGCGGTGTCGGGGATCGTCACGTCGACGTCGAACGCCGTGCCGACGGTCACGGTGGCCGGGGCGTCGATGGTGGCGGTGGTCGCGGTGGGTGCCGCCTGGGCCGGAGCGGCCGTCAGGACGGCGAGGCCGAACGCCCCGGCAGCGACGAGCGTCGAGGAGACGATCGTCGCGCGGGAGCGCAGCCGTGGTCGGTGCTGCATGGGCGCAGTTCCTTCGGGTGGGGTGGAGGGGTGCTGAGCGGGTACTCAGTGAACCGAAAGCTAACGGGGCGCTGTTTCCGGTTCTGGCCCGGCACGTTTCCGCCCCGTTACGGCTCGTTCCTGCCGCTACTGTCGTGCCATGTCGGTCGACGTCGCAGCCCTGCTCACCCCGCCCTCGCCCGTCGCTGCGCGCGCCCTGGACGTCGTGCGGGCGTGGTCGTCACCGGCTCTCGTCAACCACTGCCGAAGGTCGTGGGCGTGGGCGGTCCTGCTCGCCCCGACGGTCGACCTCGAACCCGATCCCGAGCTGCTCTTCGTCGCGACGATGCTCCACGACCTCGGCGTGACCCCGTCGTTCGACGCACACCGGGTGCCCTTCGAGGACGCCGGCGGCGCGGTCGGTTCGGTCTTCGCGCTCGGAGCCGGGTGGGACGCCGTGCGAGCCCGTCGGGTCGGGGAGATCATCGAGCGGCACATGTGGCGGTCCGTCGACCCGGAGCTCGACGCCGAGGGGCACCTGCTCGAGGTCGCGACCTCGCTCGACGTCTCCGGTGTGGGCTTCGAAAGGTGGTCGGCGGACGACCTGCGGGCCGTCACGGCCGCGCTGCCCCGCCTGGACTTCTCGGCGACCTTCGACGGGCTGATCCACGAGCAGACTGACCGCAAGCCGTCGTCCGCGGCCGCTCGCCTGGACGGGTCGGGCAACGTCGCCTCCGGCGGAGAACGCTGGGCCGCGTTCCTGGCGTCCTGAAGCTCGGTCCGGTCGCTCGCTGGACTTCTCGGCAGGGTGGGCGTATAGTTTGTGGTTGGTGCACTGCAGCGAACCCATCTGACTCGCGCACACCACCCTCTCGACACCGACTCACCCGAGTCGCATTCCACTCGAGACACCGCTCGATCCGAACGGACGAGCTGCACGTTGAAACTCGACGTGCGCGCCCCGCACTCGATGCGTCGCGCTGGACTGAGACGTCCGCCGACACCGAGTCGCCCTGGCGCCGAATGACCAGGAAGTACAGCACCATGACCAGCAACGAACGAATCACCGTGTTCGGGACCGCACTCGCGGCCCCGACGATCACCCCAGACCGCATCGCCGAGTTCCCGGTGCGCGACGACCGCTCGCAGCGCGAGTACCTCGTCCGCATCGCGGCCGACGACCTGCAGACCTTCGTCACCCGCGGCACCCGGCTCGACGCCGTCGGCGAGGCCGGCTGGACCGTCCCGGGCCGCTCCTGGGCGGGCGAGGCCAGCCGCACCCTACTGCAGGCGCAGTCCGTGCGGGCGGGCGAGATGGCCCTCGCGGCCTAGGTCACACCAGCACCACCACGAAGCGCCGCCGAGTCCGCTCGGCGGCGCTTCGTCGTTCCCGGGCGGTCGTCTACAGTCGAGAGCTATAGGAGGGTCGCCATGCGGGTCGAACGTGCTGCGGAGCTGATCCGCGCTGCCCGCGAGGACCTCGGTCTCTCGCAGACCGGTCTCGCTGCCGCCGCAGGCATGCAGCAGCCCACCATCTCGGCGTACGAGAGCGGGCGAAAGCAGCCGCGCCCGGAGTCGCTCCGGCGGATCCTCGAAGCGGCTCACACCCGCCCGAGCATCCCCCTCGCGATCTACGCCGACGCGATCCTCGACGAGGCGAAGCGCTTCCACCTCGACGACGTCCGCGTCTTCGGCTCCGCTGTTCGCGGTCAGGACACCGAACACAGTGACATCGACCTGTTGGTCCACCTGACCCCCGCGGCATCGCTGTTCGATCTCGGTGGGTTCGCGCACGAGGTCGAGCGCATCACCGGTTTCGAGGTCGACGTCCTCACCGACGACCTCGAGGACGACGAGCACTTCGCCCACGTCCTCGACGAAGCCGTGCCGCTGTGATGCCGGCTCCGCGGTTCACGCCTCGGCCCCGCAACGACCGTGACCCTTCTGCCCTCGAGGAGCGGTGGCCGTCGCTCCAAGCCAGCTTCCTCGACCTGCTCGCCGAGTGCGCCATGATCGTCGAGCACGGGCGGAACGAGTTCGACGCGGCCCGCAGCCTCACCTACCGAGCAGCCGAAGCGGAGGCACTGTGGCAGGACATCACACGAAACCGGCCAGACGGTCAGTCGGTTAATGCGCTACTTCTTCAGCACCCCGAACTATAGATGATCGTAGGCAAGCTCATCTACACCCGGACCGAGCGAAGCGAAGTACCAGCACCCTGCCGACCTTGCTCTCAATCTCGCCCCGATCGGTCTGCCTTCGGTCGCCGTCGAGATTGAGTTGAGCATGAAGACGCCAGACGAAATGAGGCGGATCGTCGCAACCTACTTCCGCCGCGAAGGCCCTACGCCGATTGGCAAGGTCGTCTATCTGACCAACCAAAAGGCCATCGCGAAGCGAGTCATGGAAACTGCTCAGGAGTACTACGACGAGATGGAACGGCAGAAGGACAAGCCGGAAGAGGATCGGAAGCAGCAGCCGCTATTCAGAACAGCACTGCTCACAGACGCCGAGGGCAAGCCGTTCTCGGGGAATGTCTGGGATCTCTGAGAGTGAACGAACTGCACAAACCGTCAGGTGTGCGCACACCAACGGCGGCGAGCGTCTACCATCCTCGCCGCCGTTTTGCTTTGCTTCGGATCAGAGCCGTGGGCCCGCAAGGTTGATGGCATTCACTAGGAATGTGAGCCGCACCGCGAGAGCCGTTCTCGATGCTTCAGGTACAGAGTCGAAGGACTCCGACAGGCTCTCCAGCGACGATTGCTCGACCCCAAGCAGTGCAGCGAGAGCCGGGATAGTGAACCCATAGGTTTGTGTAAGGGCGGCAAGGATGCCTTCTACGCGATCGGAGTCTGGGATCTCCCGAATCGCTGTGAGCTGCGAAACAAGCACCGACACTCGCTCTCCCTCGTCAAGAGAGAGCGACCCGCTCTGCGGACTGGTCAAACCTTCCGGCGAGGCATCAGCGAAGGCCCGAAGCGTATCGGCCTCAATGCTTGTGATAGCGGCGAGTGAGTGATACGAGATCTGATTGCGTTCGACAAAGCCTCGAAGCTCTTCTGAAACGCTCTGCTGATTGGTCATCAGGCATGGCCCCTTCATAGCGGCGCGGCATCAGGCAGCTAATACCTGATGCCGCGCCGGAGGTTCACAACTTGGTTAGAAGTCGCTGTACTTGTACTGCGTCGAGTTCGGCACAGTGTTCGCGATCGGGACACCCGCCAAGTAGGCGGTTCCGGTCAGTGTCCCAGCGTAGAGATGGTTCTTCAGCTTGCTCGTGGGAGTGCTTCCCGAGAAGCTGAACTTCAGATCCCTGCCGCCACTGATCCCACTGGTGCGGTCCGTGATCTGGAACGCTCCTGTGAAGGAAGTAGCGGGAACCTTCATATACACCTCGTAGTGGAAGACACCCTTGGCTGCGGTGACAGTGATGGTGCCGTAGTTGGAGTCGTAAACAGCATCGGTGTGCACGGTTCCTGGCTGTTCGACAGCGACCATCGGGTAGCTGACGGTCTGCCCTTCCTCAAGGGTGGCCGTCTCGCTGCCCACCGCCAGCGAGTAGTCCGCTCCTACCTGGCTGTCAGCAGTCGCAGCCGACGCCGCTGGCGCAGCTAAGCCGATTGACCCCAGCGCGACGGCTGTGACGACAGCTACTCCTGCGAGCCTGCGCTGGATGCCTTTGTTCTTTGCGGTGCGGAGCTTCATGCTCTCATCCCCCCGTTGATGTTGGTGGACCCGAGCGTGCCCCCCATTCGAGGGTTGCAGGATGCCGTCCGCCGCGCGAGTCGGCATGTCGGGGTACAGATCCAGGACCAGGTAGCTGGGAGCCGATTCGGTTGTTCCGTCGCGCTGAGTCACTCCATTGGTGATGACCACCGGCACAGTTGCGAGCTTCCACTTCTTGGCCAGCTCGAAGCGGTACTGACCGTCCACGATCCAATATCGGGCGTCGATGGTGAGCGGCTGCACCCAGCCGAAGCGTTCGATCGATTGAGAAAGTACCTTCTCAGTCTCCGTCGTTCTGAGACGGGTACGCCTCTCCCGAGGAATGATCTGATCGAGTGGAAAGTCCGGCTCGAAGAGCATCGTGAATTTATTGATGGCTGGCATAGTCCCCCTTGACAGAGAACTCCCCCGGTCACCGTGGATGGCCGGGGGAGAACTTGGTCTAGTCGTCGTTCTTCTTGCGACCGAGGTAGAAGTTATCTCGTAGCTCGGCTACGGGAGTCTTCGTCTCCCCAGCCTTCGGGGCGGGACGGTCATCGTGGACAACCTGCGCCCACTGAGTGATTGCCTCCCTGGACAGCATCACGGGCGGTTGGAGCTGCGAGGCGCGCTTGGCAATGGAGTTGATCTGATTGGTGTTGAGGCTGTACTGGTCGACAAACGCTCGGACCCCAGCCGTCGAGGTCGCACGCTCCTCGAAGGCCTTGATGATGACGGCCGAGTTGGCCGCTCGGCGCTTCTTTTCGTCGTCCTCCCAGTTGCGGTGACGGGCAACCGCCTCGGCAACCTCGCGCTCACCGGCACGCTCTTCGACATCCTGCTTGGATGCGAGCCGAACATCGACGCCGTACTGAAGCTGGATCACCTTGTGCAGCGCAAGGAAGTAGGCGTTGGGGTTGTCCTCAAGGTTCCAGTTCTTGAAGTGACGATCAAGACCGACCGTCAGAACCTCCGCCGATTCCCCGTCCTCGGACCTGGTGGTGACGATGTAGCTAAGCGCGGCCGGGTCCTCGACCTGGCTGACGACCTCGACGGCGTTGGTGACGCCTGCCGGGATCTTGTCCTCGTCGTAGAGGTCCGAGACCTCCACCTCGTCGGCGGTTAGCAACTGATCCGGAGTGGCAACAGCAAGATCCGTCATGGAATCCCGCTTCGTAAAGCTGTAGATCACTCATGACCCTGTCAGAGAGGACACACGGGAAACAACCCGCCCGTCTGGGGGCCATGGCTGCGCCGCAGGAGCGATTTCGCGTCGAGGCCGACAGCATGCGCCCGGAGGCAGATCATGCCTGAGACGGGCAGCTACAGCCTCAATCGTGGAGGCGATGAGCCTCCCGTCGATTGACACAAACTCGACACAGAGGGCGATTTATGAGTTAAATCTTTGTCAGATTTCAAGGCTAGATCCGCACCAGATCAACGATCTAGTTATTAAATCGAAACTCCACCACGTCGCCGTCCTGCATGACGTAGTCCTTGCCCTCGATGCGGGCCTTGCCGGCAGCGCGAGCCTCGGCGATGGAGCCAGTCTCGACCAGGTCGTCGAACGAGATGACCTCGGCCTTGATGAAGCCCTTCTCGAAGTCGGTGTGGATGACACCGGCAGCCTGGGGTGCCTTCCACCCCTTGCCGATCGTCCACGCGCGGGCTTCCTTCGGACCGGCCGTCAGGTAGGTCTGCAGCCCGAGGGTGTCGAACCCGATGCGGGCGAGCTGGTCGAGCCCGGACTCGGTCTGCCCGGTCGACTCGAGCAGTTCGGCGGCGTCGGCGGGGTCGAGGTCGATGAGCTCCGACTCGACCTGGGCGTCGAGGAACACGGCCTGAGCGGGGGCGACGAGCGCGGCCAGTTCGGCCTTGCGGGCGTCGTCGGTCAGGATTGCCTCGTCGACGTTGAACACGAAGATGAAGGGCTTGGCGGACAGGAGTCCGAGCTCGGCGATCGGCGTGAGGTCGATCTTCGTCGCGGACAGCAGCGTGCCCTGCTCGAGCGCGGCACGGGCCTCGCGAGCGGTCTCGAGCACGACCGGCTCGGCCTGCTTCAGCTTCAGCATCTTCTCGTACCGCGGGAGCGCCTTGTCGATGGTCTCCATGTCGGCGAGGATCAGCTCGGTGTTGATGACCTCGAGGTCGTCCTTCGGGGAGACCTTGTTCGCGACGTGCACGACGTCGTCGTCGGTGAAGCCGCGGACGACCTGCGCGATGGCGTCGGCCTCACGGATGTTGGCAAGGAACTTGTTGCCCAGGCCTTCGCCCTCGCTCGCACCCTTGACGATGCCCGCGATGTCGACGAACGACACCGGCGCCGGCACGGTCTTCTCAGAGTGGAACAGCTCGGCGAGCTGGTCGAGTCGCGGGTCCGGCAGGTTCACCACGCCGACGTTCGGTTCGATCGTCGCGAACGGGTAGTTCGCGGCGAGGACCTGGTTCTTGGTGAGGGCGTTGAACAGGGTCGACTTGCCGACGTTCGGGAGACCGACGATTCCGATGGTGAGAGCCACGGAAGCACAGCCTACCGGCGGCGACCTGCCGGAGCCGACCCGGGCCTCCAGTCCGTCCGTCAGGACAGGGGACGCGACCCATCGCTCCGGGGCCGCAGGGCCGTGATGCGGCGCTCGACGACGTCGAAGACGTCGGCCTGCAGCCGCTGCGAACGCCGCCAGTCCCCCGGAACCTGCAGCGAGTGGTCGGCACGGTCGACGGTCTGGAGGCACGCAGCAGTGCCCGAGACCCGCTCGGGCTGCCACATGGTGTCGTCTCCACCCCCGATCGCGTCGTGCGCGTCGGTGGCAGCTGCGAGCGCCGTGGCCACGTCGTCGTGCGTGAGGACCGGCGTCAGCCAGACGCCGGGAACCGCGTGGCGGATCGCCCACGGCAGGGCGAAGCAGCCGAACGACTTCGCGATCACGAGGTCGGGCAGCCGGTCCCCCATTGCCGCAGCGACAGCGGTCTCGACGAACCCGACCGGATCGGCACCGGCAGCGTCGTCGACCTGCCATCGTGGCGCGACGACCTCGCACCCTGCCGCGGCGGCGATCTCGCTCGTCCACCAGAGCAGCGGCGCCTGCTGCCCGTAGCCGGCACCGGCGAGCACCAGGACGAGCGGACGGCGGTCGGTCTCGTTCCCCATGCGCCGACAGTAGCCACACGCAACGCCGACGGGAACGGAGGGCGATGTCGGAACCCCGTGCGACGATCGGGACCGTGCCGTTGAACTTCACCGCGATCGACTTCGAGACCGCCAACAGCTCGCCCGCCAGCGCCTGCTCCGTCGGGCTGGTGAAGGTCCGCGCCGGCCGGGTCGTCGATCGGGCGTCGTGGTTCATCCGCCCGCCGTTCGGGCACGACGCGTTCCTGGAGTGGAACACGCGGATCCACGGCATCGTCGCCGAGGACGTCACGCACGCCAAGACGTGGGAGCAGCAGTACCCCGACCTGGTGGCCTTCGCAGAGGGTGACGTCCTGGTGGCGCACAACGCGCGCTTCGACATGGGCGTCATCGCCGGTGGGTGCTCCGCGACGGGGATCGACCTGGCCGAGCACCACTCGCTGTGTTCCCTGGCCGTGGCCCGCAAGACCTACACGCTCGACTCGTACCGCCTGCCGGTCGCCGCGATGGCCGCCGGGTTCGAGGGGTTCCAGCACCACGACGCCGCTGCCGACGCCGAGGCCTGCGCCGCGATCGTCGTGCACGCCGCCGGGTACCACGGGGTCGAGACGGTCGAGGCGCTCGGCGCGGCGACCCGGGTGACGATCGCCCCGGTCCGCGCACGTGCCGAGAAACCGAAGGCCGCGAATCAGCCACGGCTGTCGAACCGGCCGATGGTGTTCGCCGACTGACGCAACGCCCGCTGTGCGCGGCCGGGGTGGCACATCCCCGGTGGTATTGTCACGACAATGCCGTCGGCACCGACGCCGGCATCTCCGCACGTGTGAAGGACCGCGATGACCAACGAAGGCCAGCTGCCGTCCGACCTGTTCATGGACCTGGACCGGTCGGGTCCCATGCCCCTCTACTTCCAGGTCGCCTCGCGCATCGAGGAGTCGATCCGCTCCGGCGCGATGCCACCGGGTGCCCGGCTCGAGAACGAGATCGCCCTCGGTGAGCGCCTCGGCCTGTCGCGGCCGACGATCCGTCGTGCGATCCAGGACCTCGTCGACAAGGGCCTGCTGGTTCGCCGCCGCGGCATCGGGACCCAGGTCGTGCACGGGCCGGTCACCCGAAAGGTCGAGCTGACGAGCCTGTACGACGACCTGGCGCAGGGTGCGCAGGCTCCGGCGACGAAGCTCCTGCAGCGCAACGACGTCCCCGCATCCGACGAGGTCGCTGCGGCGCTCAGCCTCGAACCCGGCACGACCGTCGCGCACATCCGACGGGTGCGGTTCGCCGAGGACGTCCCGATGGCGATCCTCGAGAACTACCTGCCGCCGGAGTTCCTCGACCTGACCGACGACGACCTGCAGGCGCACGGGCTGTACCAGCTGCTGCGCGGCCGCGGCGTCACGATGCGGGTGGCGAAGCAGCGGATCGGGGCCCGTGCGGTCACCGACGAAGAGGCCGGCCTGCTCGAGATCGAGGACGGCGACCCCGTGCTCACGATGAGCCGCACCGCGTACGACGCCTCGGGCCGTGCGGTCGAGTACGGCGTGCACTGCTACCGCCCCGACCGGTACTCGTTCGAGGTCACGCTCGTCGACAAGTAGGCCGCTCGGTCAGGTTCCGTCGCCGGGGCCGCTCGTCGAGGGGTCAGAACATGCCGTCGGTCGTGCGCCGCGTGGTCACGAACTGTCGCCCGGGCGCCCGGCAACCGACAGCTCGTGACCACTCGGCGGACCTGAGCGGGGTGTCGTGACCACACCGCATCCGAGCCCGCACCCGCGGTTGCGCCGACCTCAACCGAGCGCGGGTACCCCGAGCTCACCCGTGACGTACTGGGCACGCCCGAAGCCGAACGACCAGTCCTGCGGCCCGTTCTCGACGTAGCCGATGAAGACGTCCTCGGACGCGACACCGATCGCCGCGAGGGCATCGTGGATCGCCCGGTACAGCGCGGCCTTCGCCTCGTCGGTCCGCCCGCGCTGCGTGAACACCTGGATGACGACCACACCCTCGGTGCGCTCGAACCCCAAGCCGGCGTCCTCGGCGATGATCTGCTGCGCCGGGTGCTCGGTGATCACCTGGAACCGGTCACGCACCGGGATCCCGTACACGTCGACGATGGCCTGGTGGATGGCGTCTGCGATGCCACGGACGGCCTCCGGCGTGCGGCCGGTGGCGAGGTCGATACGGACGAGCGGCATGGTGCCTCCTGGTTGCTCGGACTTTGTCCTTACATACTAACAAGCGACCACGGCGGCGTGTCTAGAACCTCGGCGTCGGCGCCCCGTACGTCAGGGGTCCGTCGACACGAGCGACATCGTGCCAGGCGCCGTCGACCAGCGAGGCCTCCGCCGCCTCCACGATCGACGCCGCAGCCAGCCCGTCGGCGACCGAGGGCGCGAGCTGCTCCCCGCGCTGCACACTCGCGATGAACTGCGCCGCCTCGATCGTCTTCAGGTCGTCGTAGCCCATCGCGGTGCCGGCGCCGGGCTGGAAGCGACCGAATTCGCCATCCCCGGGGGCGACGGAGTGCGTGGCGTACCCGTCGACCTCCTGCCCGTCCAGGTACACCTCGAGCTCGTTGAGGCGCTGGAAGTCCCACCGGACCGAACCGCGGGTGCCGTAGATCTCGAGCGTGTACTCGGCGTGCGGCCCGCGCATCACCCGACTCGAGTCCATCGTGCCGACCGCACCGTCCTCGAACCGGAACAGCAGCGCGGCGTAGTCCTCGTTCTCGACAGCACCGAGCTCGCCGGTCGCCGCGGCGCTGCGGTCGACGATGCCGGCAGCCGGCCGGGGACGCGACTCGATGAACGTCTCGGCGAGCGCACTGACCGAGGCGATCCGCCCGACCACGTACTGCGCCAGATCGAGCCCGTGCGACAGCAGGTCGCCGAGCACACCCGATCCGGCACGCTCGCGCTCGAAGCGCCAGGTCAGCGGTGCCGCCGGGTCGGACGAGTAGTCGGCGAGCAACGATCCACGAACGTTCGTGATGCGTCCGAGCCGCCCGCTGCGGACGAGTTCACGGGCGCGCTCGATCGCCGGGGCGTGCCGGTAGTTGAAGCCGACGCTCGTGATGACGCCGGCCCGCTGCACCGCCTGGTGGATGGAGCGCGAGTCGCTGGCGTACCGCCCCATCGGCTTCTCGATCCAGAACGGCTTGCCCGCCTCGGCCGCGGCGACGGCCATCTCACGGTGCAGGAAGTTCGGCGAACAGATGGACACGACGTCGACCGCCGGGTCGGCGAGGACCTCGTGGTAGTCGGCGACGGCCCGCTCGTACCCGAGCCGGGTCAGCGCCTGGTCGCGTGCCGCCTCGATCGGGTCGGCCGCCACGACGAGCCGCGGCTGGACGCCGAGCTCCGGGAAGTGGTCCGGCAACGCTCGGTAGGCACGCGAGTGCAACCGCCCCATCCAGCCGACCGAGATCAGCCCGACGCCGATGCTGTCCATGGAGAACTCCTTCGTTCAGGTGACGCGCGTTGGAGCGCGACAATGAGCCTAGCCCACGCGGCGGACTTTGTCAGCACATGACGCGACCGTCTGGAGGCCCGGTGCCGGTCTCGGGGACCGGCACCGGGCCTCCAGGCTGATGCGGCAGCGCGCGGGGCGCGACCCGTCGTTGCGACCGCGGATCGCACCGCGCAGCAGATCGCGTCTCAGACCGCGGGGACGAGGATGTCGCGGACCAGGGCGTCGAGCTTCGCGTCGGCGTCCAGGAACTGCCGGAGCGTCGTCACGGTCGCACCGAAGCGATCGAACTCGTCGATCGTCATGCCGTCCACGTCGTATCCGCGGGCGAACTCCGGCGTCGCGGCCCGGAGCGCCTCGATGACGTGCGCGGGGACCTCGTCGTCGATGGCGTGTGGACGGAACGGGAACGCGTTGTCGTTGATGTCCTTCGTCCACTGGAACGGCGGCGACACCACCAGGTCACCGCCCTGGAACTCCGACCACTGCAGTGCGTTGCGGAACGCGGCGACCAGGACGCGCGAGCGGAACCCACGCTCCTGGAAGACGCGGTAGGCGTTCTTCACCGCGGCGACACCGGCCCACTCGAGGATGCCGGGGTCCACCATCACGTGGTCGCGCTTGACGACGGTCTTCAGCCAGTCGTCGAAGCGGCCGGCCATCAGGGTGACGACGTGGCCGAACTCCTGCTCCGGCAGGCCCTCGGCAGCACGGCGGTCGAGTGCCCGCTCGATGGCCTCGCCCACGGTGACGACCTGCGGCACCGTGAACGACACCGTCGCGTTGATGGAGACCCCGCGGTAGGCGGCTTCCTCGATCGCGGCGATGCCGACCTTGGTGGCGGGGATCTTCACGATGATGTTCGGCGCGAGCTGCGAGAACCGGACGGCCTGCTCGACGAGCGCGTCGGCGTCGCGGTGGAATCGGGGGTCGGTCTGCATGGACAGTCGACCGTTCCGGCCGCCGGACGCCTGGAACGCGGGCAGCAGCTGCGCCGCGGCGGCGATGGAGAGCTCCTCGACGGCCTTCCAGCCGATCCAGGACTCCCCCGCCGTCGGGTGCTCCTCGGCGATCTCGCGGATGCGCGGGACCCAGGTGTCCGGGTCCTGCTGGATGCAGGTGTACGCGATCACCGGGTTGCAGGTCGCACCGACGGCGCCGTACTCGTGGATGGCGGTCGACAGTTCGCGCGGGTCGGCGGAGTCGTTCCACAGGGCGGTCGGGGTCTGCTCCGCGGCCTGCAGGGTGACGGGACGGGAGTCGGCGGCGGTGGACGCCTGCGTCTCGAGGGTGGTGGTCATCGTTGGAGTCCCTTCGTGATCGTGTCGAGCTGGAACCGCGACACCGCGTCGGCGTTCTCGTCCTCGGCGAAGACGCTCGAGACCGCGACGGTGTCCTCGCGCGCCGAGAAACCGACCCGGTCGAGTGCCGCCCAGAAGGCGTCGAAGTCGACGTCCGCCTGGCCGACCGGCAGGTGCTGGTGCACGCGGACCGGGTTGCCGGGCGGATTCGTGATGTACCGCAGGCCGTGCGAGCGACGGTGGTCGTACGCGTCGGCGACGTGGACCAGCTGCAGCGAGTCACCGGCGGCGTCGATGATCTCGTCCATGTTGCCGCCGTAGTGGAACGTGTGGCAGGCGACGTAGACGAAGCCGACGTGCTTCGAGTTCAGGCCGCGGATCACCCGGAGCGCCTCGAGCCCGTCCTCGACGAAGTCGTCGGGGTGGGGGTCGATGAGCACACGGATGCCGGCGTCCTCGATGATCGGCAGCAGTTCCTCCATCGACCGGTAGAACTGGTCCTCGGACTCCTCAGCACGCTCGGGGCGGCCGGAGAACTCCGTGTTGATGGTGTCCACACCGAGGCGCTTCGTGATCTCGATGACCCGCTTCCACTTGCGCACCGCAGCCTGTCGGGCGTCCTCGTCCGGGCCCGACCAGCGCAGCACCGGCAGCACGCTCGCCACCTGGACCCCGGCGTCACGGCAGGCCGCGGCGAACGCGTCGACCAGGTCGTCGTCGGCCTTGGGGTGCCGGTAGAAAGGGATGAAGTCCTTGTGCGGGGTGAGCTGCAGGTACTCGTAGCCGAGCTCCGCCACCTTGCGCGGGAACTCGAGCAGCGACAGGTCGTGGTGGAACGGGGTCGGGTCGAGCGCGATCTTCGGCATCGATCAGGCCCCGGCGAGCGCGGCGGTCTCGTCGCTCGTCGCGTCGCTCGTCTCGTCGTAGAACGACGGCTTCGTGACCGCGTACTCGACCACTTCGTGCGCGCCGGACTGCTGGGCGCGGACCGCGACCTCGGCGACGACGGAGGCCGTGTAGCCGTCCCAGGCACTCGGCCCGTCGATGCCGCCGGTCCGGGCAGCGTCGACCCAGCGCTGGACCTCTTCGTCGTAAGCGGCGGCGAAACGCTCCTTGAAGGACGGCGTGACGCCCTGCGAGGTCGCTCCGGCTGCGACGAGCGAGAGCGAGGTGTCGCGGCCGATGGAGGCGACAGCGGACTCGAACACGGCGTCGGTGGTGACCTGGTAGCCGAACTGGGCGTTGACGTTGATCTCGACGATCGCCATGGTGCCCGACTCGGTGGTGAACAGGACGAACTGCGGCTCGGGCAGGTCGGCCGGCGCGAGGGAGTTCTTCCGCGGCTTCTTCACCTCGACGCTCGTGATCGCTTCGCCGGTCAGGAACGGGATGATGTCGATCTCGTGGATCACCGAGTCGTGGATGAGCATCGACTCGCTGAAGTTGGGCGGCGTCGTCGGGTTGCGGTGCGCGTGGTGCAGGGCGAGCAGGGCGCCGTTCGCCCCCGACTCGCGCAGCGCCTTGAGCTCCTGGTACCCGGAGTCGAACCGGCGCATGAAGCCGACCTGGATCACGGGTCGGGCGGCGTGCTGCTGCTCCAGCTCCACGATGCGCAGGGAGTCCTCGGCGCTGGTCGTCAGCGGCTTCTCGCACAGGACGGTGAGCCCGCGCTCGAGCGCGGTCACCAGGATCGGCTCGTGCAGGAAGCCCGGCGTCGCGATGATGACGGCGTCGATCTCGGTCTGCTCGAGTGCCTCGTCGAAGGACGCGGCGGTGATCGCGCCAGGGGCCAGGGCGGCTGCCGCGGCGGCACGGGTCTGGTCGGGCTCGACGACGGCGACGACGTCGGCGTTCGAGATCTTGGCGGTGATGCGGCGGACGTGGTCGGCGCCCATCATGCCGGCGCCGACGACGGCGACGCGGAGGTTCTGCGTGGTGGTCATGGTGGTGTTCTCCTGGGGTTCGTTGACGCTGCGTGGACGGCGCGTCAGGAGGCGCGGGCGGCCGAGGTCGAGCCGAAGATGTGCTGGAAGGTGCGCTCGGCGATCGGGCCGGGGGCGTCGACGGAGCAGCCGTACATGTCCTGCTCGACGATGCCGAAGACGTCCGGGTTGATCGCGGCGACGGCCTCGATGATCGGGGCGAGCTCCGGGGTGCCGTGCGGCGGCTCGGTCATGATGCCCTGCGACACGGCGGTCGCGAACGGCACGTCGTTCTTGAGCACGTCGAACAGCAGGTCGGTGTCGACCTGCTTGAGGTGCAGGTAGCCGATGCGCTCCGGGTGGGCGGCGATGAGCTTGAGGTTGTCGCCGCCGTAGTAGGCGAAGTGGCCGGTGTCGAGGCAGAGGTTCGTGTACTCGGGGTTCGTGACCTCGAGGAACCGCACGGTCTCCTTGTAGGTGCCGACATGGCTGTCCGCGTGGGTGTGGAACTGCTGGTGGACGCCGTACTCCTCGAGCAGCGCCTTGCCGAGCTGGTCGTGGCCCTTGCCGAGTCGCTCCCACTGCTCGTCGGTGAGTGTGCGCGCCTCGAGCACCTCTTCGGTGGCGTCCGAGCGCCACAGGTCGGGGATCGTCACCAGGTGCTCGGCGCCGAGCTTCGCTGCCAGACCGGCGACCGCGACGGCCTGGTCCCACGCACGCTGGAACTGGTCCTCGCCCTTGTGGAACCCGGTGAAGACCGTGCCCGCCGACAGCTTGAGCCCGCGGGACTCGAGCTCGTCGGACAGCTGCGACGGGTCGGTCGGCAGGTACCCGTACGGGCCGAGCTCGATCCACTCGTACCCGGCGGCGGACGCCTCGTCGAGGAAGCGCTGCCACGGCACCTGCTTCGGGTCGTCCGGGAACCAGACGCCCCACGAGTCCGGGGCGGTGCCGATACGGATCGAGGCGGGCGCCGCGTCGGTGGCGGGGCTGCCGATGGGGGTGGCGGTGTCGGTCATGACGTCGCTGTCGCTTTCTGTCTCGTGAACGGTTCAGCCGAGCAGCGGACGCTGCGTGGCGACCTGCTGCTCGTACTCGGCGCGGGCGGCCTGGGTGCTGGGGAGGGTGGAGGTCTGCGCGACCGGCACGTCCCACCAGCCGTCGCCCTCGGGGGCGTAGACCAGCGGATCGGAGTTGATGTGCACCAGGGTGGTGTGGTCGTTCGCCTTCGCCTGACGCAGCGCGGCCTTCAGGTCCTCGATGCTGTCCGGACCGGGCTGCACCTCGATGACGTCGACGCCGTACGAGCGGGCGTTGGCGGCGAGGTCGACGGGCAGGGGCTCGCCGTTCTCGAACGACTCGGTCTCGTCGAGGTAGCGGTACTTCGTGCCGAAGCGCTCGGAGCCGACGGTCTCGGACAGGTGCCCGATCGACGCGTACCCGTGGTTCTGGATGAGCACGACGATGATCTTGATGCCCTCGGCCACGGCGGTGACGAGCTCGGTGTGCAGCATGAGGTAGCTGCCGTCACCGACCATCACGATCGCGTCGCGGTCCGGAGCTCCGCGTCGGACACCGATGCCGCCGGCGATCTCGTAGCCCATGCACGAGAACGCGTACTCGACGTGGTACCCGAGCTCGTCGCGGACCCGCCAGAGCTTGTGCAGGTCGCCGGGCAGCGAGCCCGCCGCCTGGATCACGACGTCGCGCGGGTCGGACACCGACTGCACGGCGCCGATGATCTCGGGCTGGCCGGGCAGGTCCGCGCCGGACGCCGCGAACGCGCCGTCGACGGCGGCGTCCCACGCCGCCTTCAGCGAGGCGATCTCGGACGCGTAGGCGGGCTCGACGACGTACGCCGTGTCCGACGTGAGCGACTCGGTCAGGGCGACCAGCGCCTCCCGGGCGTCCGCGATCAGCGGCAGCTGCGAACCGTGCTTGTAGGCGTCGAACGCGGCCACGTTGACGTTGACGAACGTGACGTCGGAGTTCTGGAACGCCGTGCGCGACGCCGTGGTGAAGTCGCTGTAGCGGGTGCCGATCCCGATGACGACGTCGGCCTGGGCGGCGATCGCGTTGGCGGCCGCGGTGCCGGTCGCACCGATCCCACCGAGGTACTGCGGGTGGTCCCAGACCAGGGACCCGCCACCGGCCTGCGACGTGCCGACCGGGATCCCGGTGGCCTCGACGAAGGCGCGGAGTTCGTCGGCGGCGTCGGAGTACAGCACCCCGCCGCCGGCAACGATGACCGGACGCTTGCCGGCACGGATCGCGGCCACCGCACGCTCGAGCGGACCGCGCTCGGGCAGCGGACGGCGGATGTGCCACTCGCGCGGCTGCAGGAACGCGACGGGCACGTCGAACTCCTCGGCCTGGACGTCCTCGGGCAGGGCGATCGTCACCGCACCGGTCTCGGCCGGGTCGGTCAGGACCCGCATCGCGGCGAGGGCGATCGAGAAGAGCTGCTCCGGACGCTCCACGCGGTCGAAGTAGCGCGACAGCGGCCGGAAGGCATCGGTGACCTGCAGCGACGTGTCGTGCGGCAGCTCGATCTGCTGGAGCACCGGGTCGGTGGTGCGCGTGGCGAAGGTGTCCGACGGCAGCAGCAGTGCCGGCAGCCGGTTCGTCGTGGCCAGCGCCGCGGCGGTCAGCATGTTGGCGGCACCCGGGCCCACCGATGCCGTTGACGCGTAGGTCGCACGGCGGCGGTGCATGCGGGCGAAGCCGACGGCCTCGTGCACCATGGCTTGCTCGTTGCGGGCCTGGTGGTACGGCAGCAGCCCGGGCTGCTCGACGTGGAGCTGTTTGATCGCCTGACCGACCCCGGCGACGTTGCCGTGCCCGAAGATGCCGAAGATCCCCGGGATGGTGCGTTCGCGGACGTCGCCGTCGACGGTCCACTGGTTGGCCAGGAACTCGACGAGTGCCTGGCCGACGGTCATCTTCCGCGTCGTGGTGGTCACGCCTGCTTCCTTTCGTAGGGCAGTCGTGGGTCGATCGATTCCGACGCCCACGCCTGCCGGACCCACCCGTGGGCCGGGTCGTCGGTGATGTTCCAGACGCGCTCCGGGTCCGGCCCGGCCATCACGTTGAGGTAGTACATGTCGTAGCCCGGCGCGGCGACCGCCGGGCCGTGCCAGCCGTACGGCACCAGGGCGATGTCACCGGTCCGGACCTGCCGGAACTCGTCGATGACACGGTCGTCCGAGGCGTACGTGCGGTGCAGGGCGAACGGGTCGGAGGCCTCGGGAGCGATCGACTCGAGCCCGCGGGACACCGCTGCCTCGTAGTAGTAGATCTCCTCGAGGTTGGACTCCGACCCGGGCATGTTCGTGTCGTGCTTGTGCGGCGGGTACGACGACCAGTTGCCGGCCGGCGTGATGACCTCGCACACGATGAACTTGACGGCGTCGAGCGCGGCCGGCGTGCCGAAGTTGTGCACCTGACGACTCGACTGCCCAGCGCCGCGGAGCTCCACCGGCACGTCCGGCCGGGCCACGTAGGTGGTCGGCTTGACGGTGTCGGTGGGGGCTTCCGCGACGGCGAACCGCCCGCTGCCGGTGATGGTGGCCGCGGACCCCGAGCCCAGGTACAGGACGTCGGTGGGGCCGTCGAAGACGCTCCCTCGCCCCTGCAGGGCCTGCTCGCCGTCGCCGGCAGCGCCCGAGTGGGCCACGTGGAACGACCCGGCGAGCGGCACGACGATGCGTTCCACGGCGTCGGCCGGGAGGCGCAACTCGCCTCCGTCGGTCAGCGCGCCGGTCCGGAGCCCGGTGTGCGCCCACCCCTCGATGCGACCGTCGACCACGTCGGTCCAGCCTGCCTCGGGCCGGGAGCCCGCCGGGATGAACCACTGGTCGTGCTGGTGCTGTTCGTTCGCCATGCTGCGGGTCAGTTGTTCGACGGGAAGCCGAGGTTGATGCCGCCGTGCGACGGGTCGAGCCACCGGCTCGTGATCGCCTTCTGACGGGTGAAGAAGCTCACGCCGTCGGCACCGTAGGCCTTGTGGTCACCGAACAGCGAGTTCTTCCAGCCGCCGAACGAGTAGTAGGCGACCGGCACCGGGATCGGGACGTTGATGCCGATCATGCCGACCTGCACGTCGCGCTGGAACCGCCGGGCGGCGCCACCGTCGTTCGTGAAGATGGCCGTGCCGTTGCCGTACGCGCCGGAGTTGATGAGCTCGAGGCCCTCTTGGTAGGTGGCGACCCGCACGACGCTCAGCACCGGACCGAAGATCTCCTCGGTGTAGACGCGGCTGGTGGTGGGCACCTGGTCGATCAGCGTCGGGCCCAACCAGAAACCGTTCTCGTCGCCGTCGGGTCGGACGGTGCGGCCGTCCACCACAACCACCGCACCGTCCTGCTCTGCGACCTCGATGTACGAGGCGACCTTGTCACGGTGCTGCTTCGTGACGAGCGGCCCCATGTCGCATCCGCGACGACCGTCGCCGATGCGCAGGGTCGCCGCGCGGTCCTTGATCTTCTGGATGAGCTCGTCCGCCACCGGCTCGACGGCGACGACGACCGAGATCGCCATGCAGCGTTCGCCGGCCGAACCGAAGCCGGCGTTGATCGCGTTGTCGGCGACCAGGTCGAGGTCGGCGTCGGGCAGGACCAGCATGTGGTTCTTCGCACCGCCGAGGGCCTGCACGCGCTTGCCGTGCTTCGTGCCGGTCTCGTACACGTACTGCGCGATGGGCGTGGAGCCGACGAACGAGATCGACTCGACGTCGTCGCTGGTGAGCAGACCGTCGACGGACAGCTTGTCGCCGTTGAGCACGTTGAAGACGCCGTCGGGCAGCCCGGCCTCCTTGAACTTCTCGGCGAGCCAGATGGCGGCCGACGGGTCCTTCTCGCTCGGCTTCAGCACGACGGTGTTGCCCGCGGCGATCGCGATCGGCAGGAACCAGAGCGGCACCATCGCCGGGAAGTTGAACGGGCTGATGATGCCCACCACGCCGAGCGGCTGGCGGATCGAGTAGACGTCGATGCCGGTCGAGACCTGGTCGGAGAACTCGCCCTTCATCAGGCTCGGGATGTTCGTGGCGAGCTCCACGACCTCCTGCCCACGGGCGATCTCCCCCAGGGCGTCGTCGATGACCTTGCCGTGCTCGCTCGTGATGATCTCGGCCAGCTCGGCCTTGTCGCGGTTCAGGATCTCGCGGAACGAGAACAGGATCTGCTGGCGCTTGGCCAGCGACAGGTTGCTCCACGCCGGGAACGCCGCCTTGGCGCTGCCGATGGCCGCCTGGATCTCGGACTCGTCGGCCAGGGCGACCTGCTTCGTCGCGACGCCGAGCGCCGGGTCGTACACGGGGGCGGTGTTGCCCGACGCGGATTCGACGCGCCTGCCGTCGATCCAGTGCCCGACCGTGGTGGTGGTCGTGTCGGTGAGCGTCATGCGTTGCTTCCTTCCGAGATGGACGAGTCCATGGTGGTGGCGCCCGCGAGCCGAGCGGCTGGGTCGTGGGCATCTGTGGAGAACCCGCCCCGGGCCTCCTGGCTGTGGACGAGACCGGCGGCCACGTCCACGGCGGCGGCGACGTCGCCGTCCGAGGGGTAGAGCAGGGTGCGTCCGACAACCAGGCCGCGGACGCCGGGCAGTGCCAGGGCGTCAGCCCACTTGGCGTACGTCTCCAGCGGGCGCGAAGCCGGGTCGCCGCCGAGCAGCAGCGTCGGCAGCGTCGTCGCCGCCATCACGCGCTCCATGTCGTCGACGACGGGGATCTTGAGCCAGCTGTAGGCGCTGGACTCGCCGAGGCCCGCAGCGATCGCCATCGAGGTGATCACGGCATCTGCCGACAGGTCGTTGACGACCCGGCCGTCCCGCCACTCCGACATGAACGGCTCGAGCATGATCGGCAGCTGGAGTGCCGCGGCCTCGCTGACGGCTCGGGCCGTGGCCTCGAGCGTCGGCGCGGTGCCCGAGTCCTCCAGGGCGATGCGCACCAGCAGCTTGGCGAAGTCGAGCCCGGAGTCCTTGATGGCCTGCGCCGAGTACGCCGTGTACCGGTCGTCCATCTCGAAGGTCGCGCCGCGCAGTCCGCCGCGGTTCATCGACCCGACGACGACCTTGCCGTCGAGGGCGCCGAGCAGTGCGAGGTCCTCGAGGATGTCGGGGGTGCCGAGCACGCCGTCGACCCCCGGCCGGCCGAGGGCCGTGACGAGCCGCTCGAGCAGGTCGTAGCGGTCCGCCATCGCGGACTCGTCGTCGCGCACCGCCAGTGCACCGCGTGCGGGGTGGTCGGCGGCGACGATGAAGAGCTTGCCGTCGTCGGCGAGCAGGGAGCGTTTGTGGCGGGCGTCGAGCGTGGCACGCACCAGGTCGGGCTGGCCGGCACGGATGTCGCGGAGGCGCTGGAAGTCAGCGGGGCTGAGCTCAGGCATGGGTCTTCTCCTCGGTGTTCGTCTCACCCGTGTTCGTCTCATCCGTATGCGTCGTGCCCTCGGCCGGGTTGTCGGTCAGGAACTGTTCGATCTCGTCGCTCGTCGGCATCGCCGTCGAGCACTCGAACCGCGTCGCGACGATCGCGCCGGCGGCGTTGCAGAACGCCAGGATCCGCTCGAGGCTCCAGCCCTGCAGCAGTCCGTGGGTCAGCGCACCGCCGAAGCCGTCGCCCGAGCCGAGCCCGTTCACGACGTCGATGTGGTGCGGACGGAACTCGACGAACTCGTCGCGGGTCTTCGCCAGCACGCCCTTCGGCCCCTGCTTGACGATCGCGATCTCGACCCCGCGGTCGAGCAGGGCGTCGGCGGCGCGGACCGGGTCGGTCTCCCCCACCGCCACCTCACACTCCTCGCGGTTGCCGACGGCGACGGTGGCGTGCTCGAGGGCGATCGCGACCTCGCGCGTCGCGGCCTCGGGGCTCGACCAGAACATCGACCGGTAGTCCAGGTCCAGCACGGTGTGGGTCTTCGTGCTGTTCTGCGCGGCGGACCGGGCTTCGTACGCCACGTGGTGCGCCTGTCGGCTCGGCTCCTCGCTGAGGCCGGTCACCGTGGTCCAGAAGATCTTCGCGCGCTCGATCTCGTGCAGCGGCAGGGACTTCGCCGTGATCATCAGGTCCGGCGCCTTCGGGGCCCGGTAGAAGTAGAGCGGGAAGTCGTCCGGCGGGAAGATCTCGCAGAAGGCGACGGGGGTGTTCAGCCCCTCGACCGTCTCGACGAAGGCGTTCGCGACGCCGTACTCGGGCAGCGTGCGGGCGATGTACCGGCCGAAGGGGTCGTTGCCCGTCCGGGTGATGACCGCGGCGTCCGCTCCGTGGCGAGCAGCGGCGATGGCGACGTTCGTGGCGCTGCCGCCGACGGACTTCGAGAAGGTCGAGACGTCCTCGAGCGGGCCGGTCTGCTGCGGGTAGATGTCGACGCTGACGCGTCCCATCGTGATCACGTCGTAGGCGTGGGGGGCTTGGTTCGTCATGCGACGCGGTGGACCTTCCGTGCGGCTTCATCGGCGGACGATCACGACTGTACACCCTGTTTGCCCTAATGTCATGACATGGATTCCGAGGTCCGTCACGCGCGTCGCGTGGCGCCGGTCACGCCGGTCCTGCGGGGCGCGCCGGTGGGCCGGGAGGCGCGGTGTCGGTGGGTTCTGCCAGGGTCGCGACATGCAGATCCTCGCCCTGGTCATCGGTCTCGTGATCGGCATCGCCGTCGGTGCGGTCGTCGCCTGGTCGCTCGCCCGCTCGCGCGCGGGCGTCGACACCGCGTCGGCCCGCGCGACGGCCGAGGCCCTGCGCGGTCAGCTCGAGGCGGTGCGGCGTGACGCCGAGGAACGCCTCGACGCCCAGGACACGCAGTACCGCCGCCAGGTCGACTCGCTCGAACGGCGCTCCGCCGAACTCGAGCACCTGGTGCAGCGCATGCACGGCGTCGACGCAGCGCGCAACCAGAACGAGTCCAAGGTGCTCTCGGCGCTCAGCCCCGTGGCGCAGACGCTCGACGTGATGCGCACGAAGATCGCCGAGCTCGAGCAGTCCCGGAGCGAGCAGTACGGCGCGCTGTCGGCACAGCTCCGGTCGGCCGCCGAGTCGGAAGAGCGCCTGCGCGCCACCGCCGACACCCTGGCCAGCGCCCTGTCGTCGAACAGCACGCGCGGCGTCTGGGGCGAGACGCAGCTGCGCAACGTGGTCGAGGCCGCCGGGCTGCTCGAACGGGTGGACTTCGACGTGCAGTCCTCCGTCACCACCGCCGTCGGCTCCGCCCGCCCGGACATGGTCGTGCACCTGCCCGGCGGCAAGACCATCGCCGTCGATGCCAAAGTGCCGTTCAGCGCCTACCTGCAAGCAGCCGAGATCCCGGCGACCGCCACCGGTGCCGAGGCAGCACGACGCGACCAGCTCATCGCCCAGCACGTCAAGGCGCTCCGCGCGCACGTCGACGCCCTCGCCGCACGGGAGTACTGGACCGGCTACGACGCCTCCCCCGAGCTCACCGTCGCCTTCATCCCGTCCGAGTCGCTCATCTCGAGCGCCCTCGCCGCCGACCCCGGCCTGCTCGACCACGCCTTCCGCAAGCGCATCGCACTCGCCTCACCCGTGACCCTGTGGTCCGTGCTCAAGACCGTGGCGTTCTCGTGGCAGCAGGACGTCGTCTCGCAAGAGGCGCACGAGCTCTTCAAGGTCTCCCGCGAGCTCTACGGCCGGCTGTCCACGATGGCGGGGCACGTCGACAAGCTCGGCCGCTCGATCCGGGGCTCCGTCGTCGACTACAACCGCTTCGTCGGGTCGCTCGAACGCCAGGTCCTGCCGAGTGCCCGTCGGTTGTCGCTGCTCGACGAGTCGAAGGTGATCGCGGACCCGGCGTCGATCGAGGACGAGCCGCGGCTGCTCACTGCCCCGGAGCTCGTCGGCGCCGTCGACGAGGACTGACGGCGGAGCGCAGCGCAGCGCGACGTCCGGCGCAGCGGCGCGCCACACCGCGCCGCACCGCACCGCACCGCACGGCACAACGGAAACCCGTCCGAACCACGGGATCGCGTGGTTCGGACGGGTTGCAGTGGTGCAGCGCGGATCCGCGCCGATCAGGACCGCGTCTGGATCAGAACCACTTCTCCGCACGGTGGTCCGCCTGGATGCGGCGGATCGTGTTCGAGCGCGAGCGGAGCACGAGCGAGTCGGTGTGGATGACGCCGCGCGAACGACGCACGCCGTCGACCAGGACGCCGTCGGTGACGCCGGTGGCGACGAAGAACGTGTTGTCACCGGTGACCAGGTCGTCCTGGTCGAGGACCTTGTCCAGGTCGTGGCCGGCGGCGATGGCGCGCTCGCGCTCCTCGTCGTCCTTCGGCTGGAGCTTGCCGAGGATCACGCCGCCGAGCGCCTTGATCGCGCACGCCGTGATGATGCCCTCGGGGGTGCCGCCGACACCGACGCACATGTCGATGGTCGAGCCGGGCAGGGCGGCGGCGATGCCACCGGCGACGTCACCGTCGAGCAGCAGTCGCGTGCCGGCACCGGTCGCGCGGATGGCGCGGATCAGCTCGTCGTGGCGCGGACGGTCGAGCACGGCGACGACCATGTCCTCGAGGTCCTTGCCCTTGGCCTTCGCCAGCGCGCGGATGTTGTCACCGATCGGCTTCTCGAGGTCCAGGACACCGCGACCCTCGGGGCCGGCGGCGATCTTGTCCATGTAGAAGACGGCGGAGGGGTCGTACATCGAACCGCGGTCCGAGACGGCCATGACGGAGATGGCGTTCTGGCGGCCGGCGGCGGTGAGCGAGGTGCCGTCGATCGGGTCGACCGCGATGTCGCAGGCCGGGCCGTGCCCGTTGCCGACGTGCTCGCCGTTGTAGAGCATCGGGGCGTTGTCCTTCTCGCCCTCGCCGATGACGACGACGCCGTCGAAGTTCACCGTGCCGAGGAACTTGCGCATCGCGTCGACCGCAGCACCGTCGGCGAGGTTCTTCTCACCACGCCCGACCCACGGCTGCGCACGGATCGCGGCGGCCTCCGTCGCACGCACGAGCTCGAGCGCGAGGTTGCGGTCGGGCTGGAGGAACAGGGAGCCGGTTTCCGTAGTGGGAGTCACGACCCGAGCCTACCGACCGGCGGCCGACCCGCGGTCCGGACACCGGGCCCGTGCACGCATGTGCACGCCGGACGTGAGCCGACCGCGTGACCCGGACCGCACCTCCCCCAACCGGCACGGCCGGTGCGCCGCTGGCGCGTCGCACCGGAACCGGCGGTCGGGGCCCAGAGCTTCTGACTACGATCGGCGGGGACATCACCGAAGTCGAAGGAGATCCACGTGCCCATCGCAACGCCGGAACAGTACGCCGAGATGATCGAACGCGCGAAGGCGGGCAAGTTCGCGTACCCCGCGGTCAACGTCTCCTCCTCGCAGACCATCAACGCGGTCCTCCAGGGCCTGCAGGAAGCCGGTTCCGACGGCATCCTCCAGGTCACGACGGGCGGTGCCGACTACTTCGCCGGCCACACCATCAAGAACCGCGCAGCGGGTGCCCTGGCGATGGCGAAGTTCGCCCACGAGGTCGCCAAGAACTACGACATCACGGTCGCGCTGCACACCGACCACTGCCCGAAGGACGCCCTCGACGGCTTCGTCCTGCCGCTCATCGCGGCGAGCGAGGAAGAGGTCCGGCAGGGTCGCAACCCGATCTTCCAGTCGCACATGTGGGACGGTTCGGCCGTGCCGCTCGACGAGAACATCGAGATCGCGAAGACCATGATCGAGAAGACGCGGAACATCAACGCGATCCTCGAGGTCGAGATCGGCGTCGTCGGCGGCGAAGAGGACGGCGTCCAGCACGAGGGCACGAACGACGCGCTGTACACCACCCCGAACGACGTCGAGAAGGTCGTCGACGCACTCGGCCTGGGTGACAAGGGCCGCTGGATCGCGGCGCTCACCTTCGGCAACGTGCACGGCGTCTACAAGCCGGGCAACGTCAAGCTCCGCCCCGAGCTCCTCGGCGAGATCCAGGCGTCGGTCGCGGCGAAGCACGGCACCGGCGAGAACCCCCTCGACCTCGTCTTCCACGGCGGCTCCGGCTCGACCGACGACGAGATCCACGAGGCCGTCCGCAACGGCGTCATCAAGATGAACATCGACACGGACACGCAGTACGCGTTCACCCGCTCGATCGCCGACTCGATGTTCCGGAACTACGAGGGCGTCCTGAAGATCGACGGCGAGGTCGGCAACAAGAAGCAGTACGACCCCCGCGCCTGGGGCAAGGTCGCCGAGACCTCCATGGCGGCTCGCGTCGGCGAGGCCGCGAAGGTCCTCGGCTCCGCCGGGAACACCAAGGGCTGAGCAGGTCCGTCGGGTCGGGTCCACCGGCCTGGAGGAACGGGGTGCGTCCGACGGACGCGCCCCGTTCTGCGTCGGGTCGTCTCCACCGCGTGCCACGATGGACGGGTGACCGTCGACGCCATCGCCTCCGAGTTCGCCCAGTTCGTCACCGAGTCGCCCACCGCGTTCCACGCGGCGGCGGCGACCCGTGACCGTCTCGTCGCTGCCGGGTTCACCGAGCTGTCCGAACTCGACGCCTGGCCGACCGAGTCCGGTGCGTACGTGGTGGTCCGCGACGGCGCCGTCATCGCGTGGCGCCTGCCCGACGGTGCCGGCCCGACGACGCCGTTCCGGATCCTCGGCGCCCACACCGACTCCCCCGGCTTCCGCGTGAAGCCGAACCCCGGCGTCCGCACGGGCGGCTGGGAGCAGCTGAACGTCGAGGTCTACGGCGGCGCGCTCCTGTCGACCTGGTTCGACCGCGACCTGCGGATCGCCGGCCGGGTCGTCGACGCCGACGGCAGCGTGCGGCTCGTCAGCACCGACGCCGTCGCCCGCATCCCGAACCTCGCGATCCACCTCGACCGCGGGGTGAACGACGGCAAGGAGATCGACCGCCAGCGCCACACCCTGCCGATCGTCGGGGTCGATGGCGACGCCGGTGGGACCGCTGTCGTGGAGTGGCTGCTCGCCCGGCTCGGCGATGGTGCCGTGTCGTGGGACCTGTTCCTCGCCGACACCCAGGTGCCGGCCCGGATCGGCATCGAGCGCGAGTTCCTGGCGTCCGGCCGGATGGACAACCTGACGAGCGTGCACGCCGGACTCCGGGGCATCGTCGACGCGCCGACCGACGGTGACCACATCCCGGTGTTCGCGGCGTTCGACCACGAGGAGATCGGGTCGTCGACGCCGTCCGGTGCCGGTGGTCCGTTCCTCGAGGACGTCCTCGGCCGTGTGCAGGAGGGCCTCGGCGCCACCCGCTCCGAAGCGGCCCGGGCCTTCCGTGCGTCGTGGCTGCTGTCGAGCGACGCCGGGCACCTGGTGCACCCGAACCAGCCGGAGAAGCACGACCCGACGAACCGACCGCGCCCGGGAGCCGGACCGCTGCTGAAGATCAGCGCGAACCAGCGCTACATGACCGAGGCGAAGGGCGAGGCCGTCTGGGCAGCCGCGTGCGAGACCGCCGGTGTGTCGTGGCAGCCGTTCGTCAACGTGAACACGATCCCCGGCGGCTCGACCATCGGCCCGATCGCGGCGACCCGGCTCGGGATCCCGACGATCGACATCGGCGTCGGACTGCTGTCGATGCACTCGATCCGGGAGCTCGTGCACGTCGACGACCTGGCTGCCCTGCACGGAGCGGTCGCCGCCTTCCTGGCCGGCTGACCTCCGGCCGGCGTCGGCTGGCTGGGGTGGTCACGACTCCCCGCACGCGCAGGGCCGAGGGGTCACGAAGTGTCGGTCGAGTCGGTGCCAGACGACACTTCGTGACCACCCGACGGCGGGGCCGCGGCGTGTTGCGACCACTCGGCGCGCGGAGGCCGGCGGCGCGAACAACCCCGCGGTCAGGCGGTCAGGCGCCGGACTGGCGCAGCATGAAGTCGACGAATGCCTGGTCCTGCATGACCACGACGACGAACGCGATCGTGCTGATCGCCGTGGCGACGACGGCTCCGACCAGCGGCACCCAGAACGTCCGCTTCCGTGCCCGGAGCCGGCGGATGGACCACCAGGCAACCAGGGCGAACACCACCACGTTGGTGATCGCGGCGATGGCGGCCGCCGTGCTCAGGGCACTCGGGTCGTTCAGCGCCGTGTACTGGGTCTCGAGGGTGCGCCGCACGGTGGAGGCGACCTCGCCCACCGAGAGGGACTGCACCACGGAGACCAGTCCGAAGGCGAGCAGCCCGACGGTGAGCACGAAGTCGGCCGGTGTGCGACCGAACCGGCTGCGGACCATCGACCGCTGCGCCCCGGCAGGGACTGCACCGGAGCGAGCATCCGTACCAGTGCGGTCGCCGCCGGAGCGGTCGCGCAGAGCAGCGTCGTGCGCGCCGGTGGCGGGGGCCTGGTCCTGCCGCTCCCGTGCCTGACGCTCCCGCTCCTGGCGTTCCTGCTCGACGAGGACCGGGTTCACCCAGCCCTCGGGCGCGTACTCGCCGTACCCGGGGGCGGGACGGCCCTGGGGCCGACCGCTCGCGGGACCGGCGGCCGCCGTCGGGGACGCACCCCGGGCCTCCTGGCCGGCACCAGCCCCGGCGTCGCCGTGGTTGGCCGGGTCGCGACGCGGGACCGAGGACCAGCCGTCCGAGCCGCTCATGCCCGACGCCCGCCGAGCGCGCGCGTCGGGTTGCCCGAGGCGTCGGTGCGGAGCTCCTTGGGGAGCGAGAACATCAGGTCCTCGTGTGCGGTGACGACCTCTTCGACGGCGGCGTAGCCGGCGTCGGCGAGCTGTTCGAGCACCTCGGCCACGAGTTCTTCCGGCACGGACGCACCGCTCGTCACGCCGACCGTCTCGACACCGTCGAGCCACTCCTGCTGGATCTCCTCCGCGTAGTCGACACGGTGAGCGGCGCGGGCACCGTGCTCGAGCGCGACCTCGACCAGGCGGACGCTGTTCGACGAGTTCGCCGAGCCGACGACGATCACCAGGTCGGCACCGGGCGCGACCTTCTTGATCGCGACCTGGCGGTTCTGCGTGGCGTAGCAGATGTCGTCCGACGGGGGGTCCTGGATGGCCGGGAACTTCTCGCGCAGCAGCCGCACGGTCTCCATCGTCTCGTCGACGCTGAGCGTGGTCTGCGACAGCCAGACGAGGTTGTCCGGATCGGAGACGGACAGTGCGGCGACGTCGTCGGGGCCGTTCACCAGGATCGTGCGGTCCGGGGCGTGCCCCATCGTGCCCTCGACCTCTTCGTGGCCGGCGTGGCCGATCAGGATGATGGTGCGCTCGGCCTTGGCGAACCGGGTGGCTTCGCGGTGGACCTTGGTGACGAGGGGGCAGGTGGCGTCGATGGCGTGCAGGTCGCGTTCGGCGGCGCCCGCGACGACGGCCGGCGACACACCGTGCGCGCTGAAGACGACGTGCGAGCCCCGGGGGACCTCTGCGACGTCGTCGACGAAGACGGCACCGCGCTGCTCGAGCGTCGACACCACGTGCACGTTGTGGACGATCTGCTTGCGGACGTAGACGGGCTCGCCGTACTGCTCCAACGCCTTCTCGACCGCCACGACCGCGCGGTCCACCCCGGCGCAGTAACCACGGGGGGCCGCGAGCAGCACCTTCTTGGGGCCGGCGACCGGTTCGTCACGCAGTCTGCCCCGTGCCGCGTGCACACGCGGCGGGGCGAGCGGGACCGTGTGGCCGTTGGTGATCGTCACGTCCCCGATGATAGGTGAGCGGCACGCACGCGACCTGGGCGCGTGGAGTGCCTGTGGAGAACACGACGTCCGTCCCCTGTCACCGGTCTCGGGCACGATGGACGTCCCAGCAGGACGAGGAGCGACATGGCGATCGAACAGGGCCCGCCGACGGCCGACAACCCGTGGCCCGTGGCGCTCCTCGGCGCGAAGCTCCGCGACTGGATCGACCGGCTCGGCACCGCCTGGGTCGAGGGCGAGATCACGCAGTGGAACGTCGCCGGGGGCAACGTGTACGGCAAGCTCAAGGACGTCGAGGTCGACGCCACCGTGTCGTTCTCCATCTGGTCGAGCGTGCGCTCCCGGGTGCCGGCGGACATCAAGCAGGGCGACCGGGTCGTCGCCGCGCTCAAGCCGAACTACTGGGTCAAGGGCGGCTCGCTGACGATGCAGGTCGTCGAGATGAAGCACGTCGGGCTCGGTGACCTGCTCGAACGCCTCGAGCGCCTCCGCCGCACCCTCGCCGAGGAAGGGCTGTTCGACCCGTCCCGCAAGCAGCGTCTGCCCTTCCTGCCGCACCGCATCGGCCTGATCACCGGCAAGGACTCCGACGCCGAGAAGGACGTCAAGCGCAACGCGCAGCTGCGGTGGCCCCAGGTGGAGTTCCGCACCGTGCACACGGCGGTGCAGGGCGAACGGACCGTGGGCGAGGTCACGGCGGCGATCCTCGAGCTCGACGCCGACCCCGAGGTCGACGTCATCATCATCGCCCGTGGCGGCGGCGACTTCCAGAACCTGCTCGGCTTCAGCGACGAAGGGCTCGTCCGTGCCGCGGCCGCTGCGTCGACCCCGATCGTCTCGGCGATCGGGCACGAAGCCGACCGCCCGATCCTCGACGAGGTCGCCGACCTGCGCGCCTCGACCCCCACGGACGCCGCCAAGCGGGTCGTGCCCGACGTCGCCGAGGAGCTCGCCAACGTCCGGGCGGCCCGCGCCCGGCTCGGGCTCCGGCTCTCGCACACGCTGTCGGTCGAGGCCGACCGGCTCGCCGCGCTGCGGTCGCGCCCGGCTCTGGCGTCGACCGCGTGGCTCGTCGACACCCGTGCGGAGGAGGTCGCCCGCGACCTGTCCCGTGCCCGCGAACTGCTCGACCGCCGGCTCGAGCGCGGGCACTCCGAGGTCGGGCACCTGACCGCTCGGCTCCGGGCACTCTCACCGCGCGACACCCTGCGCCGCGGGTACGCCATCGTGCAGCGGGCCGACGGGGGCGTCGTCCGCGGCACGGACGACCTGTCCGGAGCGACGCCGGTGCACGTCACGCTCGGTGCCGGCACGGCCACGGGCACGCTCGAACCGGACGGCCCCGGCCCGGACGGCTCCTGACCACCACGGGTGTTCTCCACAGCCTGGGTCCGGGCGGCGGATCGTCGGTGGACGCTCGGTAGGATCGACCCGTGCCATCCCAGCAGGAACCCGAGCAGACCGACGTCCAGTCGCTGAGCTACGAAGCTGCCCGCGACGAACTCGTGCGCGTCGTGAGCGAGCTCGAACAGGGCTCCGCGACCCTCGAGCGTTCGCTGGCGCTCTGGGAGCGGGGCGAAGCCCTCGCCGCCCGGTGCGAAGAGTGGCTCGTCGGCGCCCGCGCACGGCTCGACGCGGCCCGTGCCGCCAGCGACGCCCAGGACGGCTCCGGGCGATGACCGACCCCAACGGCCGCCCGATCGTCGCCGAGCTCGGTCGCCCCGAGACGGCAGAGGAGACCTGGGCTCGCAAGGACGCCGCCCGGACCGCCCGCCGTCAGCACCAGACCGCGTTCAACCTGGTCATCGCGCTCATCGCCTCACTCGGCATCGTGCTGTTCCTGGTGGCGGTCGTCGTCCGGCCCGACACCACCGTGGACCGCACCGTCGACTACCAGCAGATCGCGGCGAAGGCGAACGTCGACGACGTCACCCTGGTCGCGCCGCCGCTGCCGGACGGCTACAGCGCCAACCGCGCGGACTTCGCGAGCAAGACCACCGACGGCGTGGACGTCTGGACCGTCGGCTTCGTGACGCCGGACAAGCAGTACCTCGGTGTGCAGCAGGGCATCGACGCCAACGCCTCGTGGGTGTCGAACCAGCTCGACCAGCGGCCGTCCACCGGTGACCGCACGATCGGTGACACGGAGTGGACCGTCTACGACCGCCGCGCCGAGGGCACCGACGCCGGCAACCATGCCTACTCACTCGTCTCGACGTTCGGCAAGAACACGATCGTGCTCTCCGGCACCGCCGACGACAAGGCCTTCCGGACCGTCGCGACCGCCGTCTCCCGAGAACTGTCCGAGTAGACGACGACGGGCACCGCCCCGTCAGTCACCACCCCGTCCCACCCGAACCGAGGAGCCCCATGCCCGACCGCGCCGCCTCCACCCCGTCCGACGCCCTGCGCCTGCTCGTCGACGGCAACGCCCGCTTCGCCGCCGACAAGCGCCGGATGGGCCGCGTGGACCCGGACCGCCGCACCGAGCTCGAAGGATCGCAGTCGCCGTTCGCGACCGTCCTCGGCTGCTCGGACTCGCGGGTGCCGTTCGAGCACGTCTTCGACGCCGGCATCGGTGACCTGTTCGCCATCCGCAACGCCGGCCAGATCGTCGACGACGTCGTGCTCGGCTCGATCGAGTTCGCGGTCGTCGCCCTGGGCACGCCCCTGGTCGTCGTGCTCCGGCACACCCGGTGCGGTGCCGTCGCGGCAGCGCGCTCCGGTGAGCCCGTCCCCGCCCCGCACCTGCAAGCCCTCGTCGATGCGATCGCCCCGAGCGTCGAGAAGGTCCGACTCACCGACGCCGAGCTCCCGCAGGAAGCCGTCGGTGCCGCACACCTCGAAGCCACCCTCCGCCAGGTGATCGAGCGCTCCGGCGCGGTCTCCGACGCCGTGGCCGAGGGTAGATTGGCGGTCGTCGGGGCGACGTACGACCTCGCCACCGGAGAAGTCACCATCGACACCGTCGTCGGCCAGGTCTGACCCACCCGACCCCGACGACCGCCCCGGCGACCCCGGGGCGCAGGCACGGGCCGGCGCGACCGCGACCGGCGAGCACCCCAGGAAGGACCACGACGACGTGACCGACACCACTGCGAACGACACCGCTGCGACCGAGTTCCGCATCGAGCACGACACGATGGGCGAGGTACGGGTGCCGAAGTCGGCGCTCTACCGTGCCCAGACCCAGCGCGCCGTCGAGAACTTCCCCATCTCGGGCACCGGGCTCGAGTCGGCGCAGATCGTGGCGCTCGCACGGATCAAGCGTGCGGCGGCCGTCGTGAACGGTGCACTCGGCATCGTCGAACCCGCCGTCGCCGACGCCATCGCGGGCGCGGCCGACCTGATCATCGGCGGCCAGCACCACGACCAGTTCCCGGTCGACGTCTACCAGACCGGCAGCGGCACGTCGTCGAACATGAACATGAACGAGGTGCTCGCGACACTGGCGTCCGACATCGCGGGCTCGGCGGTGCACCCGAACGACCACGTCAACGCCTCGCAGTCGTCGAACGACGTCTTCCCCACCTCCGTGCACGTCGCCGTGACCGAGGCGCTCCTCCGCACCCTCGTGCCCGCCCTCGAGCACCTCGCCGAGTCTCTCGAAGCGAAGGCCACGCTCTGGGCCGACGCCGTGAAGTCCGGCCGGACGCACCTGATGGACGCCACGCCCGTCACCCTCGGGCAGGAGTTCGGCGGCTACGCACGCCAGATCCGCCTGGGCATCGAGCGTGTGCAGGCGACGCTGCCCCGCGTCGCCGAGGTCCCGCTCGGCGGCACCGCGGTCGGGACCGGTATCAACACCCCGAAGGGCTTCCCGCAGCGGGTCATCGCCCAGCTCGCGAGCGACACCGACCTGCCGATCACCGAGGCCGTCGACCACTTCGAGGCGCAGGGGGCGCGTGACGCCCTGGTCGAGGCCTCCGGTGCGCTCAAGGTGCTCGCCGTCAGCCTGACGAAGATCAACAACGACCTGCGCTGGATGGGCTCCGGTCCGAACACCGGCCTGGGCGAGCTGCACATCCCCGACCTGCAGCCCGGCTCCTCGATCATGCCCGGCAAGGTGAACCCGGTGATCCCCGAGGCCACCCTGATGGTCGGCGCTCGGGTCATCGGCAACGACGCCACCATCGCCTGGGCCGGTGCCTCGGGTGCGTTCGAGCTCAACGTCGCCATCCCGGTGATGGGCACGGCGCTGCTCGAGTCGATCCGGCTGCTGGCGAACAGCTCGCGGGTGCTCGCGGACAAGACCATCGACGGGCTGCAGGCGAACCTCGAGCGTGCTCGCGCGTTCGCGGAGTCCTCGCCGTCGATCGTCACCCCGCTCAACCGGGTCATCGGCTACGAGGCAGCGGCGAAGGTCGCGAAGTACGCCGTCGCCGAGGGCATCACCGTGCGCGACGCCGTCGTGGCCCTCGGCCACGTCGAGCGCGGCGAGGTCACCGAGGCACAGCTCGACGAGGCGCTCGACGTCCTCAGCATGACCCACCCGAACTAGCGGGACGCTCCTGACGCACCCCCACGACGGACGGGAGGCCCGGTGCCAGCTGGCACCGGGCCTCCCGTCCGTCAGGTGCGGACTGGACAC